>JABCOJ020000028.1 GCA_013333675.2 Candidatus Saccharimonadota bacterium
AACCAAAGCAGAGAAAAAAGGCGACCGTGAAACACGCGAAGGATTAATTGAAAGCTACGTGCATTCGGGGCGAATTGGTGTGATCGTTGAGGTGAACTGTGAGACCGATTTTGTGGCGCGCTTACCGGAATTTAAGGAGTTTGCCCATCAAATCGCTATGCAAATTGCGGCGATGGCGCCGAAATACGCTACAATGGACGATATTCCGAGCGACGTCTACGAAGCGAAAAAAACTGAATTGCTTGAAAGCGAAAGCCTAAAAAGCAAGCCAGAAGCTATGCGCGAGCAGATCGTCGACGGACAGCTTAAGAGGTACTTCGCTGAGCAAGTATTGGCTGAGCAGGCGTTTGTGCTTGATGATAGCAAAACGGTCGGCGAGCTCATTAAAGAGCAGATTGTACTGCGCGGCGAGAATGTGCGCGTCAGCCAATTTAAGCGGATTGAGCTTGGCGTGACAGAATAACGCCTCTTGACGTCTACTGAGATACCCCGTGATTTTACGCGGGGTATTTTGGTATGATAGAGGTATGCCGCGAAACTTTGAGAGCAGCTTTAATTTTACTCCGAATCCGGAATGGATACCTGATGAACACGAGTCGGACAAAGACGACGTTGATTTGCGTCATGAAAGTGAAGTATTTCTTGATCATGAGCGGATTGATAATCATAAAGATGTTGATGATGAGTTGGCGCAGTTACGCGATCAACTGAGCGAAGATACGGACGGAATTATGCATCTCGATATTCCGGCGTATCAATATGATTTTGCCGATAATCCATTTGTCGGCATGTCGCCAGATCGCATCAAAACATACGAGATTTCGCGTTATATTGACATTGTATTTCTACATAGATATATGTATCAAGATATAATTGTATGCGGTTTGCAGTCGCGGAAATTTGTGTCGGAACGCGGGAGAGCCGCATTTGTTAAGAAAATAAAAGAGGCGGGCGGACTGCCATACGCGATTGACCACAAAAAACCTTACGATATTGTCGGTATTCCCTTTATACCGTTTATGACATTTCATAGCACTGATGCGTTGTTTCGCTTATACCACACAATTGGGCAGCGCGTGGCGGAGCGCCCGCATGTTCCGCTTGACATATGGCTGATTTACGATGCGCGGGCGTACCGCGAAGTTCCGTACCATGAAGACTTTCGTTCGGCGTATGTACTGCGCGACGGATATAGCCGGCGCGCGTCGCTGCTGGGAATTGCGCAAATAAATTAGTATACTAGGAGGAAATGGAGGTAACATGTTTAGTACAGATGAATATGAATTAAAAATGACAAGTGCGTTAGAGCATTTTGAAGCGGAACTTGCGAAGATTCGCACTGGCCGGGCGCACCCAAATATGCTTGATGGCATCCGAGTAGAGGCGTACGGTACGCTGATGCCGCTCAATCAGGTGGCAAACGTGACGGCGCCGGAAGCGCAATTGTTGCAGATTACGCCGTTTGACCCGAGTAATATTCAGGCGATTGCGGCGGCGATCCGCACCGATCAAAGTTTAGGATTTAATCCGAGTGATGATGGCCGCGTTGTGCGCGTGCCTGTGCCGGCGCTTACTGAAGAGCGGCGTAAGCAACTCGTGAAGCAAGCAGGCGAAAAGGTTGAAGAGGCGCGGATTGCTCTGCGCAATGTTCGCCAGGAAGGCCTAAAAGAGGCGAAGCGCATGAAAGAAGCAAAAGAATTGTCCGAAGACGACCTGAAGACAGTTGAAAAAGAATTTGACCGTTTGATGGGCGAATTTCAAGACAAACTGGAAGCGACGTTCAAGGCAAAAGAAAAGGATATCTTGACAGTCTAAATGAGCGAGCGAAGTAGTACTCCGGCGCATGTCGGTTATATCGTTGACGGCAACCGGCGCTGGGCAAGAGCGCGCGGGCTTGATTCGCAGGCGGGGCACGAGGCCGGGTACGAGAAAGTCAAAGACGTCGTGCTTGATACAATTGACCGCGGCGTGCCGTACGTGAGCGCGTATATATTTAGCACCGAAAATTGGCACCGAAGCGGTCCGGAAGTAAAATATCTGATGGATTTGGTCGTGAAATTGCTATCGGAAGACTTGCCGGTTTTCGTTGAGCGCGGTATACGGCTGCGTGTAGCAGGGACGCGCATACGTTTAAGCCGGCGCGTTAAGAAGGCGATTAATAAGGCAGAAGCGGCGACGAAAGACTTAACAAATGGCACGGTTATTTTATCGTTCAATTATGGCGGACACCAAGAGATTATTGACGCGGTGAATCGGCTGCGCAAAACATTGTCGGCGCAGAAAAAAGTTACGGCGCAAATTTTCGAGCAGTTCTTATATACGCCTGATGTGCCGCCGTGCGACTTGATCGTGCGGACAAGCGGCGAGCAGCGCTTAAGCAACTTTATGCTGTGGCGCAGCGCTTACAGCGAGCTGATCTTTATCAAAAAAGCTTGGCCCGACATGACAAAGCGCGACGTAACCGCTATACTGAAAGAATACGCAAAACGATCACGGCGATTTGGAGGGTAAATGAATTTAGTGTGGGGTATTGTAATAGGGATTATTGCGCTCACGATTTTGGTGGTGCTGCACGAATTAGGGCATGCGCTGGTGGCGCGCCGGAACGGCGTGCGCGTTGAGGAATTCGGTATCGGATTTCCGCCAGCGGCGTATAAAAAGAACGTGAAGAAGAGCTTTTTGGGCAAAAACGTAGTATACAGCGTGAATTGGCTGCCCCTTGGTGGGTTTGTAAAATTGCAGGGCGAACATGACGATGACAAAAAACCTGGCGATTACGGCGCGGCGACATTTTGGCAGAAAACGAAAATTTTACTCGCTGGCGTAGCGATGAATTGGCTGACTGCGGCAGTACTGCTGACGCTATTAGCATGGTTTGGTCTGCCGCAGCTTGTTCCGCATCAGTTTACCGTGGCGGGCGACACGCGTGTCATCTATAATCCCGTTGTGCTTGCGAGTATTGAGAAAGACTTGCCAGCGGAGAGTGCGGGGCTGAAGTCGGGCGATGCAATTATTTCCGTGAACGGCAAAAAAGTTGAGGCGAGCGCGCAGCTTTCAGAGGCAGCTGCGGCGCATAAAGGCGAGATGGTACGCGTGACGTATAAACGCGATGGCGCGGAACGGGTAGCGCACGTAGCGCTTCGCAGCACGAACGACGACAAGCGTGGTTATTTGGGTGCTGGCTTGTCGCAGGAGCGATTTACGCGATCAACATGGTCGGCGCCGATTGTCGGCATTGGCGTGACAGCGCAGTTGACGGGAATCACGCTGCAAGGGCTGGGGCAGGTGATCGGCGATGGCGTGTCCGGCTTAGTAATGAAACTGATGCCAAACGACTCGGCTCAAAAACAAGCAAATCAAAAGTTAAGTTCGGCGAGTCAAAGTGTCGGCGGTCCCTTGAGCATATTTGGTATCCTGTTTCCAGCGGCGGAGCGGGCGGGCATGCGCTATGTCGTGATGATGACAGCGCTTATTTCGCTCACGCTTGCGGTGATGAATATACTACCGATCCCAGCGCTTGATGGCGGGCGATGGTTTGTGACGGCGGTGTTTCGACTATTGAAAAAACCGCTCACCAAAGAGCGCGAAGAAAAAATTCACGGCACAGGATTTTTAGTGCTTCTGCTTCTGGTCGTGCTCGTAACAGTGTCGGATGTGGCGAAATTATTATGAAAGTAGAACTAAAAAGACCGCACCTTACATTTAATAAAAAGCAATGGATCGGCGTATTGGCGTGGATTGGCGGCGTAGTTGCTGCGTATATTGTAGCGGCGTATCTGTCGAGCGGATTGTTCTGGGTGCTATTAAAAATTGGCGCTTTGCCGTTTGCAAACCAGACGGTATTAATGTTAGCGCAGCGTGTCGCGGTATATATGATTATTGTTGCGTTTTTGCTTGCGGGCGCTTGGCGGCTGCAGCAGGCGCTCTCGCGCCGCGATATGGGATTGTGGCGGCTGCTTGATTGGCGTGATATCGGGCTAGGCATTGTCGGGGTATTTGCGTATCTCGTATTGACTGTTCTGTTGCTCGCGATTGCGCGGTCAATTCCGGGGTTTGATATCAACCAGGCGCAGGATACAGGGCTCGGCAAGCTATATTCGTATGATTTGTTAATGGCGTTTTTAGTACTTGTCGTCGCGACGCCGTTTTTCGAGGAATTGCTGTTTCGCGGTATATTGTACGGACGGCTGCGTTCGCTGCAATTGCCCTGGTGGCTGGCGGCAGTAATTATAAGCGTATTGTTTGGAGCGGCGCATATGCAGTGGAACGTTGCGGTTGATGTATTTGCTCTAAGTCTGGTGGTGTGCGTATTGCGCGAGAAAACTGAAAGCATTTGGGCGGGATTTTTAGTACATGTTATCAAAAATTTCGTTGCATTTTATGTTGTGTTTGTAGCAGCGTGATACGCAGAGAGGCTAGGCAAGCGCTAGAGAGCAAGGTACAATATAGGATATGCGGTTATCGAAAAACTTCACTAGAACAACAAAACAAGCGCCTGCCGATGAGGTGGCGCGCAATGCGCAGCTGCTGATTCGTGCCGGTTTTGTCTTTAAGACGATGGCCGGCGTGTACTCGTATACGCCGCTTGGCCTACGCGTACTTGAAAACATCAAGCAAATTGTGCGCGAGGAAATGAATGCGATTGGCAGCCAGGAGCTGATCATGAGCACGCTGCAGCGCAAAGAACTGTGGCAGGAAACCGGACGATGGAGCGATGAGCTGGTTGATGTGTGGTTTAAGTCTACCTTGCAAGACGGCACGGATGTCGGGTTCGGTTGGACGCATGAAGAGCCAATCGTTGAGTTGCTGCGGAGTTATCTAAAAAGTTATAAGGATTTGCCGATCAGCGTGTATCAATTCCAGAATAAACTGCGCAACGAGCTGCGCGCCAAAAGCGGTATCATGCGCGGGCGCGAGTTTATCATGAAAGATATGTATTCAGTGCATGCGGCGAAAGAAGATCTAGATGCGTACTACGACCAAGTGATTGAAGCGTACAAGCGGTGCTATGATCGGTTTGGCATCGGCAATGATACGTATGTGACGTTTGCGAGCGGCGGCGCCTTTACAAAATTTAGCCACGAATTTCAGACAATTTGCGAGGCGGGAGAGGACTACATTTACTTGCATCGCGGTAAGAATATTGCGGTGAACGAGGAAGTGCTGGATGACGCTGTGAAGGAGCTTGGTATCAAGCGCAATGAGCTAGAAAAGGTCAAGACCGCGGAAGTCGGTAATATCTTTAACTTTGGCACGCAAAAATCTGAAGAGATGAATCTCGTTTTCACAGGCAGCGATGGCGTGCAGCGCTATGCATATATGGGCAGTTATGGCATTGGTATTACACGCGTGATGGGTGTGATTGTTGAAAAATTTGCTGACGAAAAAGGATTAATTTGGCCAGAAAATATCGCGCCGGCACGAGTCTACCTGGTGCAAATTGGCGAGAAATCGCGCGCCGCAGCTGACGAGCTGTATGAGACGCTCGGGGCACAAGGCGTTGAGGTTCTATATGACGATCGCGATGAACGTCCGGGCGTTAAATTTGCCGACGCCGAGTTGATGGGTATCCCGCTGCGCGTGACAGTAAGCGACCGTTTGCTTGATGGTAAAGAATGGGAAGTTGTTGCGCGTGCAAGCGGCGAACGGCAGCTCTTGACGACAGACGAGCTGCTTGCTACACTGGAGTAATCTTATCAAGACGGCTCGGAACTGCGAGAAAACAACACTAGTCAGATAGATTAGGTCTTCTCTTGGCGGGGTCTGTAAATAGGAGGTAGTAAGTATGAAGAAAACGTATCAGATTACACAAGCGGGACGCAACGAGCTAGAGGCGGAGTTGGCGGATCTGAAAAGTCGCCGCGGCGAAATTGCCGATAAAATTGCTGAAGCTCGCGAGTATGGTGATTTAAGTGAAAACGCCGAATACGACAGCGCTCGCGAGGAGCAGGGACTCGTAGAAACACGCATTGCCGAGATTGAAGATATTTTGCAAAATGCCGAGGAAATCAAGGGCGGCGCAAACCATACAGTGTGTCTTGGCAGCCGCGTCGCGATTGAGGCGAATGGGAAGACAACGGAATATTCGGTGGTTGGACCGGTTGAGGCTGATCCGATCGGCGGTAAAATTAGCGATGAATCGCCGCTTGGCGCTGCGTTGATGGGCAAATCGGTCGGTGAAACCGCGACAATCACGACGCCAAAAGGCGAGACGGTGTATACGATTAAATCAATTGCGTAGAACTCCCGAGCAATAGATAAAACATAAGCGGCCGCTTATGGTGCTGTGCGGCCGTTTTTATGCGGGCTAATAGCTAATCTGTTATACTAAAGATGATTATGGCGACACTACAAGATTATCGAAATGAACGGTTGCGGAAATTAGCTGCGCTACGCGAACTGGGCATTGATCCGTATCCGGCGCGCGTAGAGCGGACGCATACCTGCGCCGAAGTGGTTGAAAAATTTGATGAGCTAATAGGGCAGATGGTCAGTGTGGCGGGGCGGATTGTGTCGATTCGCAGTTTCGGCAAATTGGCATTTATCAAGTTGCGTGATGCGAGCGGCGACGTGCAATTATATTTGCAAAAAGATGATGTAGCAGAGCTGGATGTAGACCGCGGCATATTGGGTATGAAGCAGCTGAAGTTGCTTGATACTGGCGATTTTGTCCAGGCGGCCGGTCGCATGGTGACAACGAAAACCGGCGAAAAGTCGGTCGGCGTGCATGAATTGCGATTGCTAACAAAATCTTTGCGCCCGATGCCGGAGAAGCTTGATAATAAAGAAGAGCGATTCCGCCGCCGCTATGTCGATATGAATGTTAATCCCGAAGTGCGCCAGCGTTTCATTCGTCGCAGTAGGTTTTGGCAGGCGACGCGCGATTATCTCAATCGACACGGTTTTACAGAGGTGAATGTACCAGTGTTAGAGCACACCACCGGCGGTGCTGATGCTAATCCGTTTGTCACTCACATGGATGCGTTGGACGACCAGCAATTTTATCTGCGCATCAGCCATGAGCTACCTCTCAAGCGCTTGATCGGCGCTGGTTTTGAGAAGGTCTACGACCTTGGTCCGCGTTTTCGCAACGAGAACTACAGCGATGAACACCTGCCTGAGCACATCGCTATGGAATGGTACGCTGCTTATTGGGACTGGCGGCAGGGTATGCGTTTCATGGAGGAGATGTATAAGGATGTGCTGCAAAAAACCTTTGGCACATTACACTTTCGACTTGGTCGGTTTGAGGTTGATATGAGCGGCAAATGGGATGTCTGGGATTATGCTGAGGTGATCGCTCAGCATTACGGAATTGACGTGTATCATACGACAATTGACGAAGTAGCAGCGAAATTGAAAGAGCATAGCCTGGAGGTTGAAAAGACCGATTCTATCCCGCGCGGTATTGATAAGCTTTGGAAAAATATCCGTAAGAGTGTGGCGGGGCCAGTCTGGCTGGTTAATACGCCGAAGTTTATCTCGCCGTTATCTAAAGCAAACCCAGACAATCCACAGTCGGTGGAGCGCTTTCAGCCAATTATTGCCGGCAGCGAGCTGGGTAATGGCTTTTCGGAATTAAACGACCCGATCGACCAGTTGAACCGCTTCGTCGAGCAGCAGCGAATGCGCGACGCCGGCGACGACGAGGCGATGATGCTCGACATTGATTACGTGGAGATGCTGGAATATGGTATGCCGCCAGCTTGCGGCTGGGGTTGGAGCGAGCGCGTCTTTTGGATTTTTGAGGGCGTGACAGCGCGCGAAGGCGTGCCGTTTCCACAACTGAAAAGTGAGATTGACGAAACCACTAAGGCAATTTATCGCATGTAGAGTTGCAAAATCCTGAATAAAACTGGGTTGTAGCTCTCGTCACAAAATAATAGCTTTGATTACAAAGCCGGGAATGAAAACTCTAGGCGATTTTCTTTCTTGTTGTATCTCTGGTGTAATCGTAACTGCTAAACTTCTACAAAGAAGCATTGGACAAATAGTGCTTTGAGACAAAAGATGCGACCATGTGCGCGGATAAGTCTCAAAGCTTATTTGTAGAAGTTTAGCGACTAAGCGTGTGGTCGCTTTTTTTGATTGGCACCCATAGATATACATACAAGGAGAGTACATGATGAATATTTTACTCGTGGGACTGGGTCCGCACGCTAATCGTATATACTTACGGTTTCTGGAAAGATATTACATAAAGCCAGCCTTGGTCGTTGATTTAGTGTCGCAGAAGGATATTGTAGAGAAATACTTGCATTCCTATGGCATAACAGATGTTCCGTGCTTGTTTATTGATGATAAGGAAAAAGATAGCGATAAGCTCTCTACTGAAATATCGGCTCAACTATTAGGATACATAAAAGGTTCAAATGTAACGCACGCGATTATATCAACTGAGCCAAAAGCACACCTCGCTTATGCGGATTTTTTGATAGAAAATAACATCAATATATTGATGGACAAACCTATCACAGCACCAGTTGATGTAATAAATAGTTCGTTGCAAGCCGAGAAGATACGACTAGAATACAATGACTTATGCTCTAAATACAAAATACAAAAATCATACAATAATGACTTGATATTCAGTATTCAATGCCAGCGTAGGTTTCATGAAGGCTACATCTTCGTGAAAAAAACGCTAAAAGACATCGTTGAACGATACAATGTGCCTATAAGTTATATAGATATATTTCACAGTGACGGAATGTGGAATATGCCAGACGAATTTATATATCGAGAAAATCACCCTTATAAGTATGGCTACGGAAAATTATTCCATAGCGGGTATCATTTTATAGACTTGTTAACGTGGTTGTTAGATGTGAACAATAGCGTTAAAGATAAAGATATCAACAAATGCAGCGTTTATTCTGAGAGTTATCGTCCAATGGATTTTATGTATAATTTTGACAATAAGAATTATCAGAAAATCTTGCACACGAATAAATTTGCTAACATTTTGGCTGATAGGCAAAAGTTTCGCGATTACGGCGAGCTTGATATTCATAGTGTTATAAAGTTTTATCGTGACAATAAGACTGTTACGACATGCACGCTTAATTTAATGCAATCCGGAGTGAGCAGGAGGTCGTGGGTTGAGTTGCCTGAAGATACGTATAAATCAAATGGTAGGATACGCCACGAGCGACTAAATATTTGTGTTGGTCCGTTATTAACATCCAGGTTTATAGTTATCAGGCGTATGAGACGAAAGATAGAGATCTGCATGGTGGTCATGAGGTCGGAGATATAGAACATTTTGATATTTACATATTTCGTAACGCGGATCTCATAGGAGGTAAACCTTTTGAGAAAATTACCATAGCAGATTTATACAAGAGACAAAATAACGAATTTATAGGATACAATGAAAAAGCCCGCGAAAAGTGTTTTGTTGATTTTATTGATAACAAATCAAATGATTCAGACTTATTGCTGCACAATCAGAGTATATTAATAACAGAAATGATATATAAATCTATTCTGCACGAAGGGAGAAAAATGAGTTTTACGTATAATACTAAAGATACCAGCGCGCTGCAAGAAATAGCGACCATAACTGATGCGGATATTGGAATAAAATCGAAAGATAATTCACAGCCGCCGTCAGTGCGGCTCGGCGCGCGAGGAATTGTATTGAATAGCGCAGGCGAGATCGCCTTGATTCACAAGACTCTTAAAAATGAATATAAATTGCCGGGCGGCGGTATCGATGAGGGCGAGGATCCGGCGGCGGCGTTCATTCGAGAGTGCCGGGAAGAATTGGGTTGCGTGGTAGAGATTATTGAAGAGTTGGGTGCGGCGGTCGAATATAAATCGCAAGAAAATTTCAAGCAACTTTCATTTGTGTATGTCGCTAAAAAGGTTGATGAGCTTGATTCGAGAAGTTTGACCGACAAAGAAAAAGATGAGGGGACAGAATTTGTGTGGTTACCTAAGCTGCAAGCTTTAGAGGCTATGAAGCGGTCGCTGGATAGTTTGAAGCAGTCAAAATATGACTCAATTTATCGTACCAAGTTTATGGTGCTGAGAGATATTCGAATTCTCGAGTATTATAGTAACAGTGGAATGTCATAGGGTTGATAATGATGTCTAAAATAGCTATAGAGCAGATTTGCGGCTTTAGTAGAAGGGATTCTATATGAGCAATAACAAACAAATTTATTTTGTAACTTCTAATGCTAAGAAGTTCATAAGCCTGCAAAAAATGTTGGTGCCGGTTGAAGTGGATTTGCAGCGACTTGAGTACGACTTCGACGAGGGGCGCGACTTGGATATCCGCAAAATTACTGAAGCAAAGCTTACGCAGGCTAAGCACGCTTTTCCAGGCAAGCGATTAGTAGTCGACGACCGTGGCTTTTTCATTCCAGCGCTGGGCGGTTTTCCAGGTCCATTCGTCAAATTGCTATTGGACAGTTTTAGCTATAAAGGTTTAATTAAACTAATGGCGGGCGAAATAGATCGCCGAGCAGTATTCTCGTTTGGGCTTGGTTATTTCGATGGTGAAAGCGACACGATTCTAACAGCGGACGAGGTCGGATTTATCATTGATGAGCCGCGCGGTGATAACTTGCACGGCTGGACGGAGCTATTGTATGTATACGGTTATGATACTTTTCCAGGTAGGAGTTTGGCAGAGTTGGATGACGATGAATGGCAGGAATATTTAGCGTCAATTGAAGAGGTCGACGTGTTTGCGAAGCTGCGAGATTCTTTAGTAAAGAAGTCGTGATGAAACTGTAGCCGCCCAAAGTCCATATGCGCAGTACTCGAAAAGTCTGGTAGTAAATCTCTTTGCGTCTTAAATAAAACTAAAAACTAATCTAAACTTCGCTAATTTTTAGCAGCGATTTAATTGCTTGGCGCTGATCCATTTTTTGGTAGGCTTCGTTGATATTATCAAGCGTGGTCGCGTAAGTGAAAACTCGCCCAGGATTGATATCGCCTTTGAGTACAGCATCAAGCAGTAATGGCGCGTATGCCCGTGTCGGCGCAGGACCGCCATGAATGCCAACGGCGCCAAAGAAAATTTTCTCAAACGGGATCGTTACGTTGTGCGGTATTCCGACAGTCCCGACCGTAGCACCAGGACGGGCAATATTGATAGCTGTCTGCATTGAAGCGTCGCTACCAACACACTCTAACACTGCATCAACGCCGACGCTCTCATCGGTTAGGGCTTTTACGTTGGCTTCTCCAGTTTCACCGCGCTCAGGTATAACGTCAGTGGCGCCAAATTCGCGGCCCAGGGCTTGGCGATCGTCGTGCCGGCTCATTAAAATAATCCGCTTAGCTCCCAGCATCTTAGATGCTATCACGCCGCATAGTCCTACTGCGCCGTCGCCGACGACCGCTACGGTGTCGCCTGACTTAACGCGCGCCATAACCGCGGCATGATAGCCGGTTCCCATGACGTCGCTAACGGTGAGGATAGAGGCGAGCTGCTCGTCGGAGTAATTGCCGTCGGGGATTTTATACAGCGACCCATCGGCAAGCGGTACATACGAATACTCGCTTTGTCCGGTGTGGTACCAATCGCCATGTAGGCAGTTAGTCTGGTGTCCGGCGCGGCAATTCGCGCATGTGCCGTCGCTTAGCCCAAACGGGATGATAACGAAATCGCCTGGCTTGAAATTTTTGACGCCCTCGCCGACTTGATCGACGACGCCAATGCCTTCATGCCCGACTTGACTACCGCTCGGCATTTCGCTGATGCCGCGGTAAAACCACAGGTCGCTGCCGCACACGCACGCCCGCACCACTCGGATGATAGCGTCGGTCGGTTGCTGTATTGTTGGCTTGTCAATGTTCTCGCATACGACTAAGCCTGGTTGTTTGAAAATTGCTGCTTTCATAGTATCCTCCCATCTTCTGTATCTATTATAACGCTTATGGTAAAAATTAGCGTATGCAAATCAGATTGTTTTTAGAGATGGTATGTTTTGATTTGCTATTTGTTTGACCATTAGTTCAATAGTATACTAAACATATGAAGCGGGTGATCTTCGGTGGTATTGTCGCGGTAGCGCTTGTACTGTTAGGCGCGAGTTGCGCGATAGCGGCGCGCGGCAATACGCGCGATACAAACAACTTTACGATTACGAATTATGACGTACGATTAGAGCTGGGGCGCGACCGCAATAATCATTCAACGCTTAAAACTATCGAAGCGATTACTGCAGATTTTCCGCCGGATCAAAACCACGGCATCACGCGCCAATTCGTGAAGAAATACGATGGGCACGCGACGAATTTTACATTAGAGTCGGTGAAAGACGAACATGGCGCTGATCTTGAGTATCATCAGAATGGCAACACGCTTCGCGTCGGCAATAAAAACGCGTATGTCAGCGGCACAAAAACATACGTTATCACTTACACGCAGCGCGACGTTACACGATACTATAGCAATACGCAAAAAGACGAATTCTATTGGAATGCAATCGGAGTAGACTCTCCCGTACCAGTGGCGTCGGCGGTAGTGACGCTCAAACTGGACGCGGCACTTGCTGGCAAAGCAAAAACAAATATACAGTGCTATTATGGTGCGCTGCAAGCAAAAAATACATGCGAGTCGACAGCTTCGGGCGCGGAGTATTCGCTGCACGCGAATAACCTCGGGCGGTATCAAGGTGTGACAATTGCGCTTGGGTTTGAGCCGGGAACGTTCGCCGCGTACCAGCCGTCGCTGCGCGAGCGGCTGCCAAATATTATTTTAACCGGAGCGGCAGCCATGTTCGGCATGGGTATTGTCGTACTAGTATTTTGTTCGCGCAAGTGGAAAAAGAAATTTGCTGAAGAATTGGCACAGGCGGCCGCGATCCGCCGCCAGCCGGTTGCGCCAGAATATGTCCCACCTGCCGATCGCTCGGTTGTTGAGTCGATAGCGGTCTTGAAGTGGCCAAATCTTGGCAAGGCACTGTCGGCGCAAGTGGTTGACTGGGCGGTGCGCCACATTATTGAAATTCGTCAGACAGGCACGGGTAAGCATGATTATATGTTCGTGGCAAAAAAATCATTTGCAGACACGAGCAAATACGAACAGACTCTTGCTGCAGCGATATTCGGTAATGATCCGGCTGCGGGAACGGAGCGGACATTTACGCAGATTAAGCAGAAGAGCTACTCTGTATCGTCGCGGTTTTTGTCGGTATGCCGTCAAATAAAGCGGGGCGAATTATTCTTATATAACCGCAAAGAAATATCGTTGTATACGACGTGGCTGGTTACATCATTAACATCTGTTGCTGCGATATTTTTCATAATACTATGGCTATTGGGCGATGATGCTGAAGGCGGGAATGTTTCGCCCCTCGCAGTCATAGTATGTGCTGGTGCTGCTATTCTAAACGTTGCTATTGCGGCTATTATGTCGCGCTGCGCACAGAATCGGTTGAGCGCGCAAGGCGAAGAATTAAAACGCTATTTGCGAGGGTTAAAACTATATATCAATGCCGCCGAAGTCGATCAACTGCGCATGCTGCAAAGTCCGGAAGGGGCAGACAAGGTGGGTGATGTAGCGAGCGATAACGGCGCGCTAGTGCGGCTATATGAACGTTGCTTGCCGTATGCGATCGTCTTTGGTTGCGAACGAGAGTGGAATAAGCGGCTTGGGCTGTTGTACGAAGAGTTGAACGAGTCGCCAGATTGGATAACCGCAGACGACGTATCACTTGGCGTGAATATCGCAATACTTTCTCAATTGACATCGGATTTTTCGGAAATTGGCGCAAGCAGTATGGTCAGCAGCGTTAGCTCGTCGTCAAGCTTCGGCGGTTCATCGGGCGGCGGATTTTCTGGCGGCGGCGGTGGGGGAGGCGGCGTCGGCGGCTGGTAATCCTGCTTGGTTGATATAAATGAAACCGAGCTAAAAGGTAATGGCGCTGATAGCCTAGAGCAATAAAAACGTACTATTGCTTGACTTTTTATAATACTTTGTATAACATAGAACTAACGAAGACAATCTTCGGACGATAACGAAAGGAGCATGCATGGATCAAAATGCAGATTCTAACGGCGCAGCCAACCAGCCGCCGCAGCCAACTAAAAGCGCAGAAAGCTACGCCGATCAGCTTGCGACGCAACTACGTAAAGGGTTTTTGGCGTATTGCGTGCTTGTGATTTGTGCGCAGCAGCCGCACTATACCGGCGATCTCGTCAAGCGGTTGCATCAGGCAGAGCTCGTCGTGGTAGAGGGGACGATTTATCCGCTCCTCGGGCGGCTGCAGCGTGATGGCTTGTTGCGCTACGATTGGCAGGAAAGCGAACAGGGGCCACCGCGCAAATATTATGCCCTCACAGAGTATGGGCAGCGCGTTATGATTGAACTAAAACAGCGTATTAGAACGCTAAGCTCGACGCTAAAAACGCTAGAGAAAGGAGCGAAGTCGTGAAAGAAGTTACTAGAATGCACTTGGCGAAAACGCCGTACAGCATAGAAGTTGATGCAAAAAAGCACTTGAAAAGTATTTAGCTGCGATCGAAAAAACGATGCAAGCCGAGCCAGAGGCGATGCGGGAAATTGAGGCGCGCATGGTTGAGCTGCTAGCGGAGCGCGGCGTCGCAAAAGACGGTGTTATTTCGCTTGATGACGTCAATGCATTGAAAACGCAAATGGGCGATCCAAAAGAGTTCTCGGAAAACGGTGAAACGCGCGAGTCATCGGACGAAGCCACAGAATCTCCAAATGATACGCGATATAAGCCGTCGAAACGCCTCATGCGCGATACGCAGCAGGGTGTGCTCGGTGGTGTATGCAGCGGTTTGGCGGCATATTTTGGTATTGATGTTGTGCTCGTGCGGCTGATTGCGGTCGGATTATTATTTGTGTCGTTTGGCACGGCAGTGCTTGTCTATATTGTATTGTGGCTCGTGGTTCCCGAAGCGAAAACAGCAGCCGATAAATTACAGATGCGCGGTGAACCGGTGACGCTGGACAGTTTGAAGAATTTTTCAATGAGCGAGATAGCAGGTCGGGATATTGTTAGTAATGGTAGCGAGATCGCGAGAAAGTGTATTGGCATCACGACAGGTGTGGTCGCGTTAATAATGATGGCAGGCTTCCTGATTGCTCTTGTCGTTGGCGGTTGGTCTGGTTTCTCAATTATCGGGTTGCTTGATGGCTTTACGGCGCAGCCGTATGCACTAGGTATGCTGATTTCGCTGATCGTCGGCGGTATAGCGCTCGTACTGTTGTGCGGTCTATTTGCAACGATGGCGTTGACATGGCGGGCGCGCCGATCGGTGGTCCTGAGCATGCTGGCGGCGCTGATTATTGGCTCGTTCGCGATTTCAAGTACAGCGATATTTGGACTACAAGTGAGCGCGGAATTGCCGCGCGACGTAAAACGCTTAACAAGAGTGGTCAAATTAGATCTGCCAGATATGACAGGTGTGAAATCTATCAGAATGAAAGATGACGCTATGCACCTTAGCCTGCAGTATAAAAAATCAAGTGAACCGACGCGCGCCGAGTTGCACTACATGGATCTGAAAGGCGTAGAAAAGCCAGAGGTCAAATTTGATCGGCAGGGCGACGTATTGTATGTTAACGTCAGCCATAAATCAAACAGTCGGTGCGTAAATGGCTCTGCTGGCGCAGTATTTCTGCTTGGCTCGCGCACTGGCATGTTGTGTGGCAGCGACTTTAATTGGGCTCGTGTTGTGTTCTACGGTCCGGTCGATATTATTACGGGTGATACGAATCAATTTGAACTTGCCGAGTAACTTGGTTATAATACGTGAGATGAAGAGGCGGTTTTAGTTGTGGCGTGGTGGCAAGCGGTTATTCTGGGGATCATTGAAGGCATTACGGAGTTTTTGCCGGTTTCCTCAACGGGTCATTTAACGATTGTTGAAAAACTGATGGGTATGAACCTGAACGACGCGAGTCTAACGGCGTTTACCGCGGTAATACAAATCGGTGCGATTGCCGCTGCGGTTGTATACTTCTGGAACGATATTTGGCGTGTACTGAGTGCATGGTGGCGTGGTTTATGGTGGGGGCGTGCTCGGCGCAAATTTGATTATGCGTATGGCTGGGCGATTATCATTGGCTCAGTACCGATTGCAGTTGTCGGTCTAGCCTTTAAGGATGAAATTGAGACGGTACTGCGCAGTCTGTGGTTTGTTGCGTTTGCACTGATTGGCTGGAGTGTTGTGATGTGGCTAGCAGATATGTATGGTCGAACAAAGCGTACTGAAACTGACACAACGTGGCGCGATACGTTGATTATTGGTGTAGCGCAATGCCTCGCGTTGATTCCTGGCGTGAGCCGTTCTGGCGCGACGATTTCAGCTGGCTTGCTGCGTGGTTTTGATCGTGTAGCGGTGACAAAGCTTAGTTTCTTTCTTGGTATTCCGGCGCTCGTGGCGGCGGGCGCACTGCAAGCAGTTACTGAACACAAACATATCGCTGCTGGCGTGGGGTGGGGAAATACACTGCTTGCGACGGCTGTATCGGCTGTTGTTGGTTATGCTGTCATCGCATGGCTGTTGAAATATGTTGCTCATAATAATTTCTCGGCGTTTATTTGGTATCGCGTGATACTTGGCGGATTAGTGATTGCATTGCTCGCGAGCGGTGTAATATCTGCGGTATAGCTAAAAACAAACAAGTTCTAGAATCATAATAAGCTAAAAACAGGGTCAACTGCTGTGGTTGTTGACCCTGTTTTGGCTAGCGCTAAGTTTTAGTTATTGTTACTAGCGATATTTTCACTATTTTCAGCAATCTCGCCGAGCAGAATGTCGACTTCGTCGGAGACAATTTGCCCAAGCTCTGGTACGTTTTCCACCAGCCACTGATAAATCTCTTCCGGAGTATTGTTTGCCATTTCGGCAAGTTTCTCAGCTTGCTCTGGTGTGAGCTCTTGCACGATTTCGTCTAAAACCCGTTCGTTAAGCGTGTCGCCTGCATGCTCGTTTAGCAATGCTTGTTCCTGCTCGCTAAGGTTAATGCCAAGGGTGGCAAGTAGATCTGGTGTAATGATTGGCATAACTTTATGTCTCCTCTGTCTTTTTAACTATTTTCTTAATCTTTATTTTCGTTTTGCTGTGCTTCTTGCAAGTATTGATCGCGCAAGGACTCGTGGAGAGCTTGCTCTTGTCGTAAACGTTTCGACTGGTCTGCTAGGCCAGATGATATTGCTCCGCTATGTTCAATGTTAACGTTTGCTAGCTTAGATTGAAGTTCATCGTATTGAGCCTGCTGGTGCCCAAGCTGCTGGAAAGCGTAATTTCGATCATATGAGGATGCGCTCTTGTCATTCGCGGTTTTCCGTAGTTCAATCATACTGTTTTGTAGCTCTTCCATTTCTGATCGTAATCGTTCTTGTTCTCGTTCTGCCTGCTCGCGCATCAGCTGGAAGCCCATTTGATAACTTTGTATATTTTCTAACGTTTGTTTACGATTTATTCCGGTTGGCGCATTAAAACCGTTTTCTCTGGCGAAGTTGCGGCGCGCGATGTCATTGTTGATAAGTATTCTACCAACTTCACGTAATTTTTCCTTAGGAATTTTTTCAAGCGACATCTTTTTGTTTTGTTCGTGCGTTTCTTTAATTCGGCGAAATAGCTTAGCGGGTGAATAGTTGCTCGCCATAATAATGAGCGATTCGGCAACGCCAGCTTTTTCTCCACGTAGCGATTCCCACTGTTCACGCGGTTGAGTATAAATTTTATCAACGAGGTTTTTAATCCGTGCTTCGCGTCGTGCCTTTCGAACTTCTTTGCGTCCAAGGGCTTCTTGACGGTTTTTGATGTAGTTACCTCTAGCAGTATCTATAGCTTCATTTCTGCTCTCATATCTAGTTTTGACGTTATCAAGACGAGTTTGGCGCTTTGTTTCATAATTGCTAAGTGATGTGGCTTTTTTCTCGCGCTTTTCTGTGCGCTTTTTTGCCTTATTATCTTTGGCGTCATATTTATTCTTCGCTCGGTTAGCTTTACGCTGGCGATAGTCTTTTAGAAGGCTGTTTGTAGTTTCATCTGCTTTTTGCTGCAGATTATTCCACTCCGTCTTTGCTTTGTTTTTACGGGTGTTTGCAGCATTCTCGGCCTTCTTCGCTCGTTCGTAGGCATATTTCCTTATAGCAAGCTTCGGTTGAGTCGCAAGGTTTAAAGCCTTTACAAGACGACCGTGCCATCTATGAGCTACCTCGTTTGCTTTTGTAAGAACGGCAACTTTTAGCTCGTCGACACGACCAAGTTGCTCGCGGTCTTCGGATTTTATCTCTTGTTCAGCGATTGTAGCGGGGGTTTCTGGCGAGTGCTCGGTCTGTTCAGCGCCATCAGGATCTGTTTGTACATTAGTATCTAGGCTAGTATGCTCAGGTCCGAGGGTATCTATAGGATTTTCTGAGCTTGTTGGATAGGGCTGCTCAAAACTCCCTTCTGGAGCAGGATTGTCTACGGATTGTCCTCTGGCCTGTGAGGATGGGCTTAATTTTTCTGATCTTGGCATGGTTGTTGTGTCTTTTTTATTTTTAGCTTATTCCTAAATTCATCATATCATAAGCGCAATAAAAAAGCAATACCCGCCGCTTGTACATGTTATGGTAAAATAAAAGCATGTTAGACATTCGGTTCATTAGAGAACATGCGGAGCGTGTACAGACAGCGGCGACGCAAAAGGGGTATCAAGTTTCAATTGCGCAGTTGCTAGAGTTGGATGATTCGCGGCGAACGTTGCAGCGGCAGGTTGATGAGTTACGTCAGAAGCGGAATGAAATCGCTGCAAAAATGAAGAACGGGCAGCCAGAGAAAAAATTGATTGATCAGGGTAAACAGATAAAGACTGAACTTATTGAGCTTGAGGAGCACCTAAAAAAGGCTGACACTGAATGTATAGCACTGATCAAGGCTGTGCCGAACGTGACCGCTGATGATGTTCCGCTCGGCGGCGAAGCTGATAGCGTGGAAGTCAAGCGCTGGGGCGAGCAGCCAACGGGCGCGGTTGATCACCTGGATTATGCGACGAAGCGCGGTTGGGTTGACTTTGAACGCGGCGCGAAGGTTGCTGGTGCGAAATTTTATTATCTAAAAGGCGATTTGGCTCTACTTGAAAACGCGGTGACGCAATTTGCGCTTAACTTTCTGATCACAAAAGGTTTCACCTATATGACGGTGCCGCACATGGTAAATTCACGCACCGCTGAGGGTGCAGGGTTCGCACCGAAGGGCAACGTGAGCGACGACCAATATTTTGTTGAGGGCGAAGATCTGACGCTGATTGGTACAGCGGAAATGCCGCTCACTGGATATCACGCTGATGATATAATTGATGAGAAAAAAATGCCGCTTTATTACGTCGGCTATAGCCCGTGTTACCGCAAAGAAGCGGGTACGTACGGCAAGCATGCACGTGGATTGTTCCGCGTTCATCAGTTTAATAAGCTGGAGATGTATATCTTTTGCACGCCCGAGCAATCGCTTGATATGCACGAAAAGATTTTATCGCTTGAAGAAGAAATTTGGCAAGCTATCGGCATTCCATACCATGTGGTGAATATTGCAGCAGGAGACTTGGGCGCGCCGGCGTTCAAAAAATACGATATTGAATATTGGTCGCCGGTCGACGGTACGTACCGCGAATTAACGAGCTGTTCAAATTGTACGGACTTTCAGACGCATAGTTTGAATATTCGCGTGCGGCGCGCTGACGGCTCGCTTGATACGGCGCATTCGCTGAATGGTACGGCGGTGAGCTTGGCGCGGAGCTTGGTAGCGATTCTAGAGAACTGCCAAACAGCAGACGGTAAGCTGCGTATTCCTGAAGTACTCCGACCATATATGGGTAACCGCGAGGAAATTTAGACAGTGAAGCGAGTAATTCGCAGACTGAGCCGGCAGGGCTATAAACATATCGCGAAGCCGTTATTATTCCGCGAGCACCCGGATAAAGCGCATGCGCATATGATTATAGCGGCGCGCGGATTGCAGAAAGTGCGGCTTACCGGCGTGTTGAATGTGTGGCGCTACCAAAATCCGCGGTTGGAGCAGGAGCTTCTCGGGATTCGCTTCAAAAATCCGATCGGTATGTCGGCAGGGCTCGATAAGAATTTTGATTTACTGCCAATTGCAAAACGAATCGGGCTGGGGTTTGAGATTGGCGGTTCGACGACGGCTCATGTGTGCGCCGGTAATCCGCGCCCGTGGTTTAAGCGGTTGCCGAGCGAGAAATCAATCGTCGTTAACGTTGGGTTGGCAAACAATGGGATTGAGCGCAATATCGAGCGTATTCGTTCGTATCCTCGGAAATTATGGCGTGATTTTCCGCTGAGCGTGTCGGTTGCGAAAACAAATTCGCCGCAGACGGCGACGGATGATGAAGCGATTGAAGATTATTGTGCAAGTTTGCGGCTGCTTGAGTCGGCAAACGCCGTGCCGCTGTACGAGGTGAATGTTAGCTGCCCGAATACGTACGGCGGTGAGCCATTTACGACGCCGGTACGGTTAGAAAAACTGCTTTCAGCGATTGATGAATTACACCTGACAAAACCAGTGTTTATCAAATTGCCGACCGATAAATCGTGGACGCAATTCAAAGCGTTGCTACGCGTTGCAGACAAACATCGTGTCGCCGGCCTGACGATTGGAAATTTGGTGAAAAATCGAGCAAAGTTAAAGCATCCCGATAAACTTAGCAGTGATGTAAAAGGCAACTTGAGCGGACTACCGGCGCGGAAAATTACGACGGAGCTGATTTATAAAACATACGAAATGTATCGCGACCGGTTTGTGATTATCGGTGTTGGCGGCGTGTTTACGGCGGCTGATGCTTATGAAAAAATCTGCGCAGGTGCGAGCTTGGTTGCGATGGTAACGGCGCTCATGTTTGAGGGGCCGCAGGTTGTGGGCGAGATTAACGAAGGGCTTGTAAAGCTGCTTGACCGCGATGGCTTTGCGACGATAACTGAGGCGATTGGATCGGCGCATCACTCATGAATCTTTACTACGTATTCTCGCCGTAAAATCATGCTATACTAAAGGCATACTAACGGTTAAACGAAAGGATCTTAGAAATGATCGCAGATGTCGAAGTAGCCGGTATCGGGGGCTATACTCCTGATGAGCCAACCAAAAAATACATTCGCAAAAAAATCGGCGCCCTTGATAGGCTTGTTACGCGCCACGCTCGCAAAACAATCAGTGCCATTGTAAAAATTGAGGAAGTTAATCGAGACCACGGTAATAAGTATGAGGTTGAGGCGGTTTTGACCGTGCCGGATAAAACGATAAAGGCAAAAGACTCGACGGTTAATGTGCTCGCTGCGACTGATATTGTTGAGCAAAAGTTAGCGGCGCAGTTGCGTAAATACAAAGAAGACCGCGTGCCGCACGTTGGGCGGCGCGGACTTTTGGCGCGGTTTAAGCGCAGTTACGACCGCGAAGCGTAAGATTTAATAGTGATAATCGTAAACAGCTCGCGTGCCGATCAGTATCTCGAGCTGTTTTTCTTTTGACAACCCTTTATTTATAATGCGCTCAATAGTATAATAAAGCGTAGATTTTCTGAACTAGCTAGCAAATGGAGAGGGTTTGAATGGTTACGAGAGACAAAGCGTTGACAAAAGTGTTCGGCGATCCGCAGAAGCGGATTTTGAAGCGTTTACAGAAAAAAGTTGACGAGATTAATAAGCTTGGTCCAAAGTATAAAAAAATGTCGACTGACGATCTGGCGGCGCAGACTAATGTGCTACGCAAAAAACTTAAGAAAAAAAACGTAACGCTTGATACGATTTTACCGGATGCGTTTGCGGTGGTACGCGAAATGGCTGACCGTGTGATCGGCGAACGGCATTACGATGTACAGTTGATCGGTAGCATGGTGCTGCACGAAGGCAATGTTGCCGAGCTAAAGACTGGCGAGGGAAAAACGCTTATGTCAACGCTGGCGGCATATTTGAATGCGCTTGAAGGTAAGGGCGTGCACATTGTGACAGTGAACGATTATCTGGCGCAGCGCGACGCCGGCTGGATGGGGCAGATTTATGACGCGCTTGGCATGACGACGGGTGTTATCATCAACGACGCGTCGTTTTTATATGACAGTGAATACGACAATGAGAACCACACCGACCCGCGCATGAAAAAGTTGCGCCCTTGCACGCGCAAAGAGGCTTACGAGGCGGATATCACGTACGGTACGAATAATGAGTTCGGGTTTGATTATTTGCGCGACAACATGGTGAACGAAATCGGGCTGGTGCGCCAGCGCGAACTCAACTTTGCGATTGTTGACGAGGTCGACTCAATTCTAATCGACGAAGCGCGCACGCCGCTTATTATCAGCGCACCAGCTGCTGAAAATCCGGATAGCTACTATCAGTTTGCGAAAATTGCGGCGCAGCTGACGCCTGACGACTACACGCTTGAGGAAAAACATAAACAGGTGGCGCTAAATGATCAGGGTGTTGAGAAGGTCCAAAAGATGCTTGGTATAAAAAATTTGTACACGCCGGAATATGTGCGCAGCGTGTATCATATGGATCAGGCATTGCGCGCACAAACATTATTCCATCGCGACAAAGATTATGTAGTGACGAACGATGGCGAAGTGATTATCGTTGACGAGCATACTGGTCGTTTGAAGCAGGGTAACCGCTACAATGAAGGGCTGCATCAGGCGATTGAAGCGAAAGAGGGCGTACCGGTGCTGCAAGAAAGCATGACGCTTGCGACGATTTCGTTTCAGAATTACTTCCGGCTGTATAAGAAATTGAGCGGCATGACAGGTACAGCCTTTACTGAAGCCGAAGAGTTTCAACAAATTTATTCACTTGACGTCGTGGTCGTGCCGCCGAACAAACCAATTACTCGCAAAGACCACGAAGATCTGATATACAAAACTGAAAAAGGCAAGCTGAAGGCAGTAGCACAGGCAATTAAAGAATATCACGCCGAGGGGCGTCCAGTGCTCGTTGGTTCGGGCAGTATTGCTAAAAATGAGATGATTGCTGATTACCTGGATAAAGAAGGGATTAAGTATGAGATTCTCAATGCGAAAAATAATGAGCGCGAAGCAGAAATTATTGCGCGGGCAGGCGAGAAAGGTGCGATTACACTTGCGACAAACATTGCCGGGCGCGGTACTGACATTAAGCTTGGTGAAGGTGTAAAAGAGCTTGGTGGACTCGTAGTGATTGGTAGTGAGCGCCACGAATCACGTCGCATTGACAACCAGCTGCGTGGGCGCGGCGGCCGCCAGGGCGACCCGGGCGATACGCAGTTTTACGTATCGACCGAAGACGACTTGATGCGAATTTTCCAGGGGGAGCGTATCGCGGCGCTTATGGAACGTTTAGGAGTCGACGAAGAGACGGCGATTCAAAACAAAGCTGTGTCGAAGACGCTTGAGGCGGCGCAAAAGCGTGTCGAAGGCTATAACTTTGATACGCGTAAAAATGTTGTTCAATACGATAATGTGATTAATCGCCACCGCAAGGTTGTTTATACAATGCGGCGCAAGATTCTTGAAGGCGATAATATCAAACCGGAAATCCAGCGGCTGCTTAGCGTTAAGATAGCTGAATTAACAGATGTACCCGCTAAGAATAATCCGAAGTTTGCCGAGGAATTTGAAGAGATTATTCCGCTTGATTCGGAAGAAATTAAGAAGATTGGTGCGATAAAAAAGGACCGCGTGCGGCGTGAGACAGCGCTTGAGGCGGCGCAAAAACTGTATGCCGAGAAAGAGTCGGAAATGGGCGAAGATCTGATCCGCCGGATTGAGCGCGAAGTATATCTTCAGGTGCTTGATACCTTGTGGATGCAGCACTTAGAGAACATGCAGCATTTGCGCGAGGGTATTCACTGGCGCAGCGTTGGGCAGCGTGATCCGCTGGTTGAGTACCGCAGCGAGTCGCAGAAGTTGTTTGACAGTTTGCAAGCGACGTTACGCGACGAAGTGTTGCGGGCGATTTATCATGTGCGCCCGACTGACGCGATCAGCCGCGAATCGGTTGATGATGACCACGAAACTGAGCTAACTAAACTTGCGGAAACATCAGTTGAGCACGGCGTGAATGAAATTACCGGCGGCGAGGAGAATCGCGATCGTGATTTTACCAAAGTAAAAACGACCAAAACCAACGCCGACATCAACCATAAACGCAACGTTGCGCGCAAGAAGAAAAAGGCGCAGCGCCAAAACCGTAAGAAGAGGCGATAAGATGAAACATACAGTATCAGAGGTGCGCTTAGCAAATGGCGCGCGCGGATTGTTGATTGATGTGCCAGGCGCGACGGTGATGAGTTTCCGCTTTCATTTTCGTGCCGGCAACCGCTATGTCGGCGATAAAAATGTGTACGAAACAGCACACATCATGGAGCATATGGCATTTGGCGCGAACGCGCAGTTTGCAAACGAACACGCTTACGAAGCAGAATTTACCAAGAATGGCGCTTACCATAACGCGATGACGAGCGATTTGTCGATGGTGTATGTGGCGGAATGCGCGGATTTTGAATGGGAGCGAATCCTGCGGTTGCAGCAAGTTGCGATTTGCCAGCCGCGGTTTAAGCAAGAGGAGCTTGATGCCGAAAAAGGCAATGTGCGCAGCGAGCTTACGGGCTATTTGAACAATAATGGGTATGTATTATGGCCAAAAATTCAGCAGCTGATGGGCGAGGATGTTTATACGTTTCGGCAGCGCTTGCGGCTGATAGATAATGTGACACTTCAGCATATCCGTCATCATCATACATTGACGCATACGAGTGATAATATGCGCTTTGTTATTGCCGGAAACCTGCATGGGCGTAAGTCGCATATCCAGCGCATGCTTGAAGCGTGGGAACTTCCGCGGGGTAAACGTTTTGACGTGCCGCGCGATGAATTAAGGAGGGCTGGCCCGACCTTGATCCGCCGCAAAGAGGCGAGTAATTTGACTTTTGGTTGGAGTATGGCGTTGCCACGTGAGTTAGATGATGATGAGTCCGAGGCAATGGCGTGTCTGAATCATATTTTAACCGGCACGATGCACTCGCGTATTTTTGGCGCAGCACGTAAAAAGGGCTTAGCATACGGCATGTTTAGCGAAACGTCGACAGGATTCTACGATAGCGGCTGGGATTTTGGCGGGCAGGTTAATTTAGAGACAGCCGATAAACTATTTGATATTATCGCGCGCGAAATCCGTGCGGTGCTGAATGGTGAAATTACCGAAGAGGAACTTGATGCCGCAAAATCATACGCATTAGGGCGCTATCAGATGGGTGCGCAAACGGTTGCGCAGATTAGTAATTTTTACCGCGGGCGCTATTTCGGCGATGGTTTCGTGAAGAATTACGATCATGTGCCGGACGAGATCCGTAATGTCTCGCGCGAGCGTATGCTATGCACAGCGCGTGAGTTTATTGATGCAAATACTTGGGTGTTCGCAGGCGTCAGTAGCGGCGCGAAGGACGATATTGTGCGGATAAATGATAAGCTTGAGGCGCTGTTTAGGTAATGCGTGTAGGCTCTAGGCGTAAACGCTTCGCTCTGGCGGGGCGTTTACTTTTTCTGGTAAAATAGGAAGTATGAAGATTGCGATTGCAGGGTACGGCGTTGAAGGGCGGGCGAGTCTGAAGTATTTTCGGCGCAAATATCCGCGCGCTGAGTTCCTGATTGTTGATCAAAATGATATAAAAAACCCGGCTGATGATATAATCGTTCACACTGGTACGAACGTCTTTTCGGAGCGGTTGAACGATGTTAATCTGGTGATTCGTACGCCAAGCATTGCGCCATACCATATTCATACACTGGGAAAAATTTGGTCAGCGACAAATGAGTTTTTCGCCGAGTGTCCGGCGCCGATTATTGGCGTGACGGGAACGAAAGGCAAGGGAACGGTATGCAGTATGATCGCGGCGATTTTGCGCCAGGCGGGCAAAACGGTGTATACAGTTGGTAATATCGGTACGCCAGGGCTTGACGTGCTGCCGCAGATTACACCGCGTGATGTGGTGATTTATGAGTTAAGCAGCTTTCAGCTGTGGGATTTGGAGCGCTCGCCGCACATTGCGGTTGTGCTGATGATTGAACCGGATCATCTGGACGTTCATCGTACGTTTGATGAATATATTGATGCGAAATCGAATATTTGCCGGTATCAGCAGGCAAATGATATTACAATATATCACCCGACGAATATTTATTCACAGCAAATTGCGCTCGCGTCGGGTGGCGAAGGGCAGGCGTACCGGTACGGTATTCCTGATGACTTCCAGGTGTATGTTGACGGCGTGTACTTCATGTCGCAGAATCGCCAAGTATGCCCAACCGATGCCGTGCAATTGCCGGGCGGCTATAATCTTGATAACGCGTGTGCGGCAATGAGTGCTGTTGCGATGGCGTTTCCGGGCATTCCGCTAGAGGTGTATTACCATGGACTACGCTCATTTACGGGCTTGCCGCACCGTCTGAAACGTGTTGTCGAAAAAAGAGGCGTGACGTATTATGACGATAGCATTGCGACGACACCAGGAAGCGCTATTGCGGCGATTGGCGCATTTACTCAGCCGAAAGTTTTGATTCTGGGCGGACACGACAAAGGCGGCGATTATACAGCACTTGCTAAAGAAATTGCCCGCAGTAATATGCGCGCCGTGATATTAATGGGTTCAAATGCCGAAAAAATTGCTCAGACTATATACAATATTGCGCCACAAACCAACTTGGTTATTAAAGGTAAAGTTCCAATGGCGGAAATCGTACGTACTGCAGCGACAACAGCGCAGGCTGGCGATGTAGTCATTTTATGCCCCGCAGCGGCAAGCTTTGACCAGTTCGCTTCGTATAATGATCGCGGCGATCAGTTTGTGGCGGCTGTACAGGCGTTGTAGCGAAGCGATGATTGAATGAAACCCCTGCTGCGGAATAAGGAGTGATGTGCAGAGGTCTCGGGCTTGCTGCTCGGCGCGCGGGCAATTGTCACGGGCCGGCGATATTGCTATACTAGAGGAAGTAAGCGCGAGCTTTGGGGTTATCAACCATGATATGCGGTATATGTCCGCAGGTAGAGGAGTCATCATCAATGCAGCAACAGCCATACCAATATACGAAAGGAAAGATTGCCGTGGAGCGTGCACGTATGTCAAGCGACAATGTCGTGCTAGGCGTAACGTTTGGCGTTTTCTTTTTGCTGACATTCGGATACTTTATCTATAGCTATTTCGATGAAGTCGCTAAGCATCTGGGCGGCGTCACGTTTCTTGGTGGTGCTATCGGTCTTCTTATTGCGCTTGTGCTCGGCTGTGTATTTTTGGCGGCTTCGCTGGGTATTGGCATGTTTTTGACTCGTATGATGCGCCAGCAAATGCTTGGTAATTCGCTTGAAGTGCAGTATAGTGCATACGCTTGGCTGCGCGATTGGTCGAATGAAGTTGCGGCGGACTTAGAAATGCCGCAAGTTGAGATTTTTATTACGCAGAATCCGGTGATTAATGCGTACGCGTTTGGATTTGCGCGTCCGTATGCGATTGTACTGCACTCGGGTTCAATTCGCTATCTAACGGAAGACGAACTGAAAGTGATCGTTGTCCATGAGATGGCGCACATTAAATACAAGCATACCGACGCATCGGTGTACTTGATACCGTTTTTGATTATTCCGATCATCAATATGGCTGGCAACTGGATCGCGGGATTCTGGCGCCGCCGGACTGAATTTACCGCCGATCGTTTGGCATTGGCGTATATTGGCGACGCGGCACTCGTGAAAAATGCGCTCATTAAAGTGCACGTCGGTCCGGACACGGCGAAAGACATGAACGATGTTGCACGCCAATGGCTGCAATATAAGGCTGAACGCCCGATGAATCGTTTTGCGCAGACGTTTAGTGATCATCCGTATTTGGTGCGGCGCTTAAGCCAAGTAGATTATTGGGATACAGCGTTTCACGCGGCGCAGGCGCAACCGGTTCAAACAGCATCCGCTACTCCTGTTCAATCCGCGCCAAATGGAGAAATGGCGGCGCAGTCGTCGGCAGCTTCAACTCAAACACCGAAACCGCCCGTGCCGCCGCGTAAACGTAAAAATTCGCAAGGATCGCCAAAAGGCGACAATGCGTCAGAAGCTTAATGCAACCGCTGAAAAAGCGCGCGAGCGATCTGTCGGAGCAGATCCGCAGCGCATACAAAACATTGCATATTGATGCGAAAGCAGAAGAGCTAGCTGTGATTGATCGTCAGCTTGCCGATAGCAATGTGTGGGCGAATGTTGAGCGCGCGCAGCAGTTGTCGCGCGAATCGGCGGCATTACGCGCCCAAATTGAGCCGTGGCAGGTATTGTGTTCGCAAACAAATGACATTATTGAGCTGATGGATTTGGGTGATGACTCAATGATAGCTGAGTTTGACGAGCAGATCGGCGCGCTTGAGGCGGAGTATGCGAGCCGCCGCCGTGATTTGTTATTCCAAGGCGAGTACGACGACTATGCGGCTATCGTGAAACTAAGCAGCGGCGCAGGTGGCACTGATGCGCAAGATTGGACGGAAATGCTTGAGCGTATGTATTTGCGCTGGGCAGAAAAGCATGATATGCACGTTGAGCTCGTAGAGCGTTCGGCAGGGGATGAAGCAGGGATTAAGAATGCAACGTACATTATGCGTGGATCATACGCTTACGGTTGGCTGAAAAGCGAGCATGGCGTACACCGTTTAGTGCGTCTTAGCCCGTTTAATGCTGATAATCTGCGGCAAACCAGTTTTGCGTTGGTTGAGATTATGCCGGAAATTGCTGCTCCAGATGAAGTGCAGATTGCTGATAAAGATTTGCGTATTGATATCTACCGCAGCGGCGGGAACGGCGGACAGGGCGTGAATACGACTGATAGCGCTGTGCGCATTACGCATATTCCGACAGGAATCGTGGTGGCAATTCAGAATGAACGCAGCCAAATCCAGAATAAGGAAACAGCGCTTAAGATCCTGAAAAGCCGCTTAGCACAAATGCAGCTTGAGCAGCACGCGGAGACGCTTGCTGATTTACGCGCGGGCGAATCAGCAAGCTGGGGCGCGCAAATCCGTAATTACGTGTTGCACCCATACACCCTTGTGAAAGATACGCGCACGAAATACGAGGATCGCGACGCTGCGGGTGTGCTGGATGGCAAGATAGACGGGTTTATGAGTGCGTATTTGACGTGGGTAGCGGATTCTGCGCATCGCGCATCCTAAATGTTAGGGTCGGGAGGAGATATTTTGTTTTAGTTTAACGTATCTTCAAGTATGTATGATTGACGTATTATAAAATATATAGTACAATAAGAAACGGTCTTAATGAATTAAATAGACGTAAGTAGTATAACTAGAGGATTAGTGAACAGGAGTTATGGGAGATAAGCCAACAGATATCGGCTACGGTCGCGGTGAGGAGATGAAAAACGTCCTCGATACATTTAACGTTCGTCTTTTTGAGGGTATGTTATTTGGGGATGGTGTGAATAGAACGTCGCGGGATCATAAGGGTAGTCCCAGCCCGCAGGGGTATGTGCATAGACAGGTTTCTTCAAGGCTTGAAGTAGAAGAGAACGGTGCGTCTATTGCTCTTATTTGTGATCGTAGTTGTTCTAGAGAAGAGACCTTTAAGCCGTACGCAGGCGACTACTACAATAAGCATATTGTTGTTCTTGATGCAAAAGAGGAAGGGATAGTTTACTCTGTTGATAATGATACAGGTCAAGTTGTGTGCCGTACATGTACAGGGCTTAGGCCAAATGCAAGCGACAGTAATACGAGCGAAATTATGTTCAGTGGTCAGGAGCGTGTTGTTGTCGATCCAGCGGAAATTGATGGGCTGGCGGAGTTTGTTGAATCCTGCCAAAAAGGTGAAGTTTGCTCTAGAGAAGCATTGTGGGCAAGTGACAGGTTCCGAAAATTATTTAATGAGGTGTGTAGCGATAAAACGTTGCGATCCAGAAGGAATATAGAGGAACTAGATGACGGGTGGCTGCAGGCTAGCGTAACCCTGCCTCCAAGAGAGGGCGATGATAGATATGTTGGTTTTGCCCTTGAGACCTCTGGCGAACCGGGTGAAAATGAGAGACGGGTTGTTGTTCGCCAGAATGACGGTAGTTTTGTTGAGTATTCACTTAAGGATAGTGAGGATAAGCTTGATGAAGGGCATGCAGTTGAGCGCTTTTCGTTTGAAATAAAAATCGGGGAAGATGGCTGTAAAAGGAGAGTTAATAGAAGTAATCGAAGAGCTGTTGGTGCCGATGAAATCAATAGGCTAACGAAGTATATTCATAATCGCTTGGATGTAAAGAATTCTCCATCATCTTGATAGGAATACATTTCGATTCAAAAGGCATGACGCAGTCTTGGACGCATGCTGTATAATTGTATATATTACAAAATTATATTATAAATACTTGACAAATAAAAATAAAGATAGTATTATAAGAACCGTAAGCAATATAAAGACAGAAAGGTAAAAATCTACAATGCGAGCTAGACGACATGAGTTAAGCGGTAGTAATCATAATCAACATAAGGGTAGCGGTAGGCTTCGTCGCCTTGCTGCTGTCGGCACAATTGCAGCTTCTGCTTTCGGAGCGGGTATGTTTATGGGAGAATCATCGCCTACGGAGAGCGGTTCTCAAGACAGCTATAGCGTCAGCGCTCAAGCAACAGAAACTGAAAAAACAGCGGAGGCTGATTCGGGGACGCTTGAGCTGTCACCGGAAGAGCTTGAAGTGGTAAACCAGACGGCAAAAGAAACGGTGAGAGAGACGGTTAAGAAGTTCGAGGAGTCGAACGCGGACAGATACCGCAACGGGTATGGTCAGATAACCTATTATTTAAAGAAGCCTGAGGGTGGTTCAGAGCAGATATGGCTTCGATATCTTAAAGGTGATGATGGAAATGCTTATATCAATCTTGAGACAAGTGCGAGTTCGCTGAAGGATGCAAAGGCATATGTTCCCGCTACACCTAAGAGTGAGCTTAGTAAAAAACAACAAGAAGAGGAAAGGGCTGCTATAAGATCTGGTACAGCGCTCCTCTTTAGGACAGGAGAAGAATTTAAAGATGCGTGGGATGGGACGTACTCGAAAGAAAAAGTACTGTCATTATTAGACGAAGAATCTACAACGCTTACGCATGCTTCTCAATTTGAAGGTCGCGGGTATGAGCACGTTGATTACGGCGTAAGTCTAACGGGTAATTCAGTGGAAGCTTTCACTAGTATATACACAACTAAGCCAGATGGTGCGACATATGAGAATCAAAAAAAGGAATATACGGTTCAGAGCCAGGAACAGACGAGAAAAATCCTTGATACGGTTGTTGAGTCAAGCTACCCGATAGATTACAACAATAAGGATAAGCATAGTGGAAAGACTAAATAGCGCCGGTACGGGCTATAGGAAATAGAAAGCGGCTTAGAGTAAAACGTCTCGACCTGATAGTCGGGACGTTTTTTGCTTGCTGGGTGCATACCTGCTATACTGGTTACGTATGATTCTGTTGGATAGGGTGACGAAGTCGTACGGCAAAAATGCGAAGCCGGCGTTGAATCGGGTGAGCTTGCATGTTGAGCCGAAGGAATTTGTAATTATTGTCGGGACGAGCGGTGCGGGTAAAAGCACATTATTAAAGTTATTGACACGCGAAGAGAAACCGACGAGCGGCAAGATTGTTGTCGGCGGTATTGATTATGACACGCTAAAGGATAGGCATGTGCCGCTATTGCGCCGCAAAATTGGCGTTGTATTTCAGGATTTCAAGCTGTTGCCGCAGCGGACAGTATTTGAAAACGTGGCATTTGCGCTGGAGATCGCCGGCATGACGAACCGCGAGATCCGGAACACGGTGCCAAAGGTAATTGACCTTGTGGGGTTGAAGGGCAAGGAGAAGCAATTTCCGCACCAACTGTCGGGCGGCGAGCGCCAACGAGTGGCGATCGCGCGGGCGGTAGTGCGCCAGCCGAAGATTTTGATCGCTGATGAGCCGACGGGGAATCTTGATCCGAGGCATAGCTGGGATATCGTTCGCTTGCTGGAAAAAATCAATCGTTATGGTACGACGGTGCTCTTAACGACGCATAATGTTGAGATCGTGAACCGGTTGAAACGGCGCGTGATCACGATTGATCACGGCAAGATTACAAGCGACCAGGCGCAAGGGAGCTACAAACAGTAATGGCAAAATCGGTAAAAGCAAAGAAAAATACGCGCGCACTTGCACAGCAAAAACGCCACCGCCGGCAGTGGCTGACATTTGTTCGTATGTGCCGTTATGGTATCAATAACTTTACGCGCAATGCTTGGCTAACGGTGGCAGCAACAGCAGTGATGACGATTACGCTGCTTATTATCTTCGCGACGGTAATTGCGAGCAATGTGCTCGCAGATTCGGTGGCGGAGTTAAGCAAAAAAGTTGATATGTCAATTTATCTTAGGACTGGCACAACCGAGCAGCAAGCGAAACCAGTAATACACGCGCTAAAGCAGCTGTCGAATGTTGAAAATGTCGCGTTTATCTCGTCGGAACAGGCGCGCGCGCAGAACGCGCAAAATAATAAAACCGATCAAGATGTGCTTGAGGCTATCAGCCAGGCAACAAACAAGCTGCCGGCGGTTATTCGCATTAATTTGAAAAATATTAACGATACGGCGCAGCTTGACGAATTTGTGAAGAAAAATAAAGAGCTGAAACCGATTGTCGATCCGAACCGCGCGCCGTCGTTCGCCGGCTCGCGGCGCAATGCGATTGAGAATATCGGTCGGTGGGCGAATTTTGCACAGCGCGCAGGGCTGGCGGCAAGCGTATTGTTTGTCGTGATTTCATCGCTGATCGTATTTAACACGATTCGTATGGCGATTTTTAACCGCAAGGATGAAATTGAGATGATGAAGCTGATCGGCGCCGAAAAAAGCTTCATTCGCGGACCGTTTCTGGTCGAGGCGGTAGTGTATGGTTGTATTGCGGCGGTACTGGCAACGACGATTGGCGTGTCGTTGTTTGTGGCGGCGAGCGAAAAACTGCAGTCATACGGAATCGCGACGGCGAATACCACGAATGCGTTAACAATGTATTTAGGAGTGGTGCTGCTTGTGATGATTGGACTTGGCGCGCTGATTGGCGTTATTTCGTCGGCGCTCGCAACGCGGCGATATTTGAAGATTTAGATAATATAAAAAATGTACTGTTTCGGCGCTTGACATGGCGGTTGTGCTTTGATACATTAGAGGTAATGAAACAGCGGTCCACCACACCAGTTTCGTCAAAAGGCATCGTCACGCGCTCGGCGCTTGTGGCGGCAGCCGTTTTGATGGGCGCAACAACTCCTTTAATGCTTGCGGGGCGAGCGTTTGCCGACCAATACGACGAGCAGATTAAGCAGTTACAGTCAGAGTCCGACAACTATAAGCAGCAGGCATCTGCTTTAGGCGTGTTGGCAGGCAACTTACAGGCAGAGCTCGACAAATTAACGGCGCAAAAAATTGAATTGCAGCGGCAAATTTCGCAGAGCCAAGCTAAGCGCGATAAGCTCGACCAAGACATTGTGTCGACTAAGAAAAAGATTGCCGATACGAAAGATGCGCTCGGCGACATCGTTGCTGATATGTATGTGGACGATTCAATTTCGCCGCTCGAGATGCTTGCGAGCAGCAATAACATTGGTGATTACGTTGATAAGCAAGAGTACCGCTCGTCGATGCAAGAGAGCTTGAGCAATACGATTAAACAGATTAACAAACTCAAAACGCAGCTCGAAAAGCAGAAAAAAGACGTCGAAAACGTTATTAAAGACCAAGAGGCGCAAAAGCAATCGCTTGCTGCAAAAGAGGCGGAGCAGGCGAAGCTTGTCGAGGAGACGAAAGGGCAGGAGTCTGCGTATCAGGCACTTGTGAGCCAGCGTTCAGGCGAAATTGAGAGCCTGCGCGCGCAGCAGGCGGCAGCGATGGCAGCGGCGGCGCGGCGCTATAATATTAACATTGGTTCGGGCTCGGCGAGCGGCGGCGGCTATCCGTCGGTTTGGGCGAATGCAGAGCAAGACACGATTGTCGATAGCTGGGGTCTGTATAACCGCGAATGTGTGAGTTATGCAGCGTGGAAGGTCGCAAGCACGGGGCGCTTCGTGCCTCACTTTGGCGGCGCAGGCAACGCGAACCAATGGCCGTCAACGACAGCGCGCTACGGTATTGCGAATGGTTCAACGCCAAAAGCCGGCTCGGTTGCGATTCAATATGTTGGCGTGTACGGGCACGCGATGTATGTTGAGGCGGTGAACGGCGACGGTACGATTACGGTCAGCGACTACAACAATAACTCTGACGGGCTTGGCTGGGGCCGGTATCACCACTATTCGCGCTCGGCGGCTGGTTTGACATATATCTACTTTTAGGCTTATGAGGTCCGTTTGGAATGTATAGCGCACGCGTCAGGAGTGCGCTATAATAGTGCTTATGACTTCAGAGGGGAATGAGCGGACAAGCTCAAAAAAGAATGTGCGGCGTGGCGTACCGCAGTCGGTATTCGTAGCGTCGCTGACGCTTGCGGTGATTGTCGCATTTGTGGCGGGAACACGAAGCGATGAACTATATCGGATCGTTGCGCCAGTGTTTGGCATGAAAGTTGCTCAGCGCGATCTTGATGCGTCAATACTCAAAGAAACGTACCGCGAGCTAGCGAGTAATTACGACGGCGAGCTTGATATATCGAAGCTATCTGATGGCGCTGCGCGCGGTATGGTTGAAGCGGCGGGCGACAAACATACGGTGTTTATGGATAAAAAAGAAGCCACAGAGTTTCAGGAAAGCTTAAATGGCGATCTTACAGGGATTGGCGCAGAAATCGGCGTACGAAACAACCAGCCAACGGTTTTGCGCGTTATCAATGATTCTCCGGCGGCAAAAGCGGGGCTCCAAAAAGGCGACGTGTTTGTATTAGTGAATGGCGAGTCGATGAATGGTAAGACGGCGGCAGATGTTGCTAGTAAGGTTCGCGGCGATGCTGGTACGACAGTAAAGCTCGCGATGCGGCGCGGCGAGACGAAACAAGAATATGCTATTACGCGCGCGCAGGTAAATGACCCAAGCGTGCGCTGGGACGTTATCAACGGTGCTGGTGTGATGACGATTTCTCGGTTTGATGAACAGACGGGTATGCTAGCTCGGCGCGCGGCGCAGGAATTTATTGATAAGCAGGTCAAGGGTGTCGTTCTTGATTTGCGTGATAATGGCGGCGGGTATTTAACAGCGGCGCAGGCACTTGCCAGCGTGTGGCTGAATGATCAAGTTGTCGTGACAGAGAAGACTGGTGGTAAAGTGGTCGATACGGTGAAAACAGAGCGGCATGCGTTGCTTGGCGATATAAAAACGGTTGTTTTAACGAATGGCAATACGGCTAGTGCGAGTGAAATCGTTGCGGGCGCGCTGCAGGAGTATGGTAAGGCGACGTTGATTGGTGAGAAAACATACGGTAAAGGCACGGTGCAGAAAATCGTTAATCTGTCGGACGGGCGTATCCTCAAAGTAACGACGGCGCGCTGGTACACGCCAAAAGGTAAAAATATCACGAAAGAAGGTATCACACCGGATAAGACAATTCATATTACGAAGGATGACGCAAATGCTGGAAAAGATACGCAAATGGAGGCAGCTCAGTCGGTATTGGCGTCATAGCACTTGTGCTTATGCTAAACCTGGTATATTATAAAAGCAGGTATGGAAGCAGTGAAGAAGAAGATTTTGTTGGTTGAAGATGATGCGTCGCTTGCTGCGGTGTATCGCGCCCGGCTTGAACTTGAGGGATTTGATATTAAAGAAGTGCATAATGGCGAGGACGCACTGTCGGCAGCAGTATCATACCGCCCTGATCTGATATTGCTCGACGTGATGATGCCGAAGATCAGTGGGTTTGACGTGCTTGATATCCTTCGTAACACGCCAGATACGACGAATGTCCGCGTTATTATGCTAACGGCGCTCAGCCAGCCAAAAGATAAGGAGCGGGCAGAGAAGCTTGGTGCTGATGACTACCTTGTAAAATCGCAGGTTGTGATTAGCGATGTCGTGGAGCGGATACGACATCATCTAAATCTTGAATAGTTTGCTATGTAAATGTGCGGTGCACTGCTGCCGAGTTTAATGAGGGCTTGGTTGATATTGACATTGTGCTTATGATTTGTTATAATATAAATATATATGAACAGACAAACGCCTGAACGACCCCGCACTAAAGAAAACCCGCCACAGAATACCTCGGTTACCTCACATGGGAAAGACGAGACTTTACGGAGAGTTGTTGTTACGCGTTCGGAATGCGACGAGAATGGCGATCCTAATAAGCGAGAAGAGCGGGAGAGGCAACGGGGACCAGGACTGCCGCGGGAGGTGGGAAGGATAGCATGTAGCGAGAGTGGAGTCGTCGCCGAGCCAGAGCCGCCTGTGGAAGATCATAACAGTGAAGCCGCTGTCTCCGATGATGATGAAGCGCAAGACGTATATAGCGGCACTGGTGCTGCGAGAGAAGACGATGCTGCTGCCATAGAGTCGTTTCGAGAGAATATCGGCAAAGAAATAGAAGCGATAGACAATAGTTTAGATATGATTACGGAATCAACGAGTAACAGCATGGCTATTATGCGAAGAATCCAAGAAATGATTCAATCTTTTGCGCGTTACAGCGCGATAAGAGGAGTGCCGTCGTCGCTCCAATCAGAGAAGCAACATTTAGAAGAGCTACGTTTTCGTGCCCAGCAGCTTAGTGCAGATGAAGGTGGTCGTACGGCGAGGCGAGAATTAGATGCTAGTGGGGAGTCATTAGAGAATGAAGCCAGACGGACTGGCTCTCGTGATAGAGACGTAAAATCTTCGCTCCTTTTCCATGGTCTGAATACCTTATGCTATAGCATAGACTATAATGATGCGTATCGGTATTTATCAGCCTTGAAAGCAGTGGAGGAACAGCTTAACACGGCTTATCGGACAGGCGCATCTATTGATGATCGCGTTGGCGAAGTTCGGAATTATACACGCCAGATCGCAGAGCGTTTTTCCGTTGCAGAGTTTAGCGAGTGACACGGATCCGATAAAGAAGTAATAAAATAGATATATTGCACAAAATAGGGTAACAACAACTAACAATAGGTTCTCCTTTAGAGAACCTATTGTTGTCATAATTATTTTTGTGTAGATTATCTGCGCTTAAGACTTACTCTACGACAACTTGCGTGCGCTTGTGCGTACGACCGGTAAATGATCGCTTCTTGACCTTGGCAAAGCTGACAGTACCACTCTTAGTGGCATGAATAGTGAAGTTGCGACTCATATACGTGCCCTTGCCGGCAATTTTTGTTGCACCGGTTTGGCGAACGAGTACTGCACCTGCATGGACTCTTTGCCCGCCGAATCGCTTGACGCCTCGGCGTGCGCCCGCATTGTTGTGGTTGTTCCTGCTTGAACCTGCCGCTTTAACGTGTGACATACGACTCCTTTATGTACTAAAATATAAAAAACAATCTGCTCTATTGTACACCGCCTATTAGCTGCCGTCAATAGGGGAAGCTGCTGTTGGCGAGATTAAAGAAGCGACTGTTATCGCATCAGTAATTACATACTTTCTGTGTCTGGGCTTTTCGTAAGAATAAGGATTTCGCGGGCGACAACTTGGTTCTCGCGGTAATACAAGAGTTGCTTGGGGCGAATGTGGCGTAAGAGAACGCGTTGATACCCGAGATCTGCGAGATGCTTGATAAGCGGCAGATGAGTGAAATGGCCATCACGATTGCGCCAGGCGGGCACGGCGAGGACGAGCGGCGTCGCATTGCTGAGCTGTGAATGAATATTACGTAAAAATGCGGTGATGATATGATTGCAGTTTCCGGCGACTTCGCGCAGCTTTTCGGGGCGAGGTGGCGCAGAGAACGGCTGCCCTAGGTAGGTCTCGCAGACGACAGCGTTGATAGCGCGTGACGATTTCCACTGAAAAGTGGTAGCGTCTGCTTGCTGCAGGGCGATAACTTCGCCTGTTGTTCGGAATTTTTGGCGTAGCCATGATAGATTCTCGGTCGTGTAATCAATCATTTTTTGGCTCAGATCGGTGCCGATAACAGAATAGCCATTGAGGAGCGCCTCTTGCAATACAGTGCCCGTACCGCAGAAGGAGTCAAGAATGCAGAGCCTGGATGTGTTTTCTGCTGCTGAATCATTGAATTTTCCAGGTAGCCCTGTAAAATTCACCATCATCCGCGCTAGCTTTGGCGGTAGCATACCGACAAATGCATCAGTACGTGGTCGTGCTTGGTCGCGGGCGGCAAGGGCGGAAATATTCTGCGCGCCGATGCTTTCCGCGATGATGACGCGTCCAGATGCGTTGCGTACGATGAGCAGTTCAACTTTATGTGGCGACAGTCCAAGCTTGTTGTGGTGCGACGCGGCGGTGTTAAGGGCTGGCTCGGTGTTCGGAATGAGCCGCAGGCTAACGCCACGTTGCTGTAGCTGTTTTTTTAACAGAAGTCCGGTTTTCTGTACGTCGCGCGGTGAAATACGAAAACCGTACACACTTATACCAAGTGTTATTTTGTGTGGTATGCCGTACCATTGTTTAGCGTAGCGGTCTACGACTGCGCGTCGTATCGTTTGCCAATTGCCGTTCGCCTGCAAAATGACGCGCCCGGCTTTTAGGCTGCCGCCCAAACGATTAAAATCAAACGCATCTGATTCTATAAGCATTGCGCGATCGGAGAACCAGCGCGTACGATCGCCGCCATACAAACGTTCTAGCTCGGTAGCGCCGAGTGCTGGCTGGCGGCCTAATATCGCGATAAACATAGTGTTATTATACACCGTGCACCGAATAGCTCGTGGTATAATGATGAACGATGACGTCGAAAAAAACCGTAGGGGCAATGAGGTCGCCGCGTGCTATCTTGAGCATTGTGACAGTGGCAGTTCTAGGCATAATTGTCTATGCATCTCGCCACGAGCTGCAAAAGGCCTGGGAGCTATTTGGGCAGGCGGATGTGTTGCTGCTATTATTGCTTGTGCCGTTCCAGATTGTGGTGTATTTTTCAGGCGGCGAGATGATCTTTTCGTATTTGCGCGATAAGCGCGATATCCATCACGTATCGCGGTTTGAGCAAACAAGGATTTCACTTGAGCTTAATCTTGTCAATCACATTTTTCCGTCGGGCGGCGTGAGCGGTATCTCGTACGCGACATGGCGCATGCATAAATTAGGCGTTAGCACGTCTCGTTCAACATTCGCGCAGGTCGTGCGCTATGTAACGGGGTTTTTGGCGTTGGTTTGCTTACTGGTTTTATCGGTGGTGTTCTTGGCGTTTGACGGCCATGTGAACCGCTACATTGTGGCGTCGAGTTTCGTGCTCGTGCTGGTCGTTGTGGCTTTAACATTTGGAATTGTGTATGTTTTTTCATCGAAGCCTCGTATGCGGGCGACAGCAGCGAATATAACACGCTGCGTAAATCGTACCGTGCGGCTCGCGACGCTTGGTAAAAAACGGAAATTGCTAAGGCTTGAGCATGTTGAGCAGTTTTTTGCCGAAATGCAAAGTGATTTTCAGGATATGTGGAATCGCCCGCGGTTACTCGCAAAGCCGTTTTTGTGGGGCGTTGTCTACACTCTCTTTGATGCAGGCATGTTCTTCCTGGCGTTTTTGGCGCTGGGTACGCCGATCAATCCGGCGATCTTGATGGTTGGATACGGCGTAGCATCGCTTGCGAGCGTCGTTGCGTTTACGCCGGGCGGTGCGGGTGTGTATGAACTGATTATGATTTTTTTCTTAAGCATGGCGGGCGTGCGCTCAGATGCGGCGATCGCAGGCATTGTGCTGACGCGCGTTATTTTGCTAGCGGGAACGATTCTGTTTGGGTATATATTTTACCAGCATGCACTTATCAAATACGGAAAACCGCATGACACCGCGATTCAGCGTTAGCGACTTTTTAGCGGTTGTCAACCAGTCGCTTGAGGTGGCGTTTAGTGCTGTTGAGATAGAAGGTGAAGTCGCGAGTTTCAAGGTAAATCAAAACAAATGGGTATTTTTCGACCTGAAGGATGAGAATGGCAGCGTGGGCTGCTTTATGTCGGTGTACGGCTTACGTACGCCGATAGCAGACGGTATGAAATTGATTGTGCGTGCTCTGCCGAAGGTGACAACGTGGGGGAAATTTAGCGTGACGGTGCAGTCGTATCACCCAAGTGGCGAGGGCAGCTTGCGCAAAGGATTTGAACTGCTGCGCGCGAAGCTTGATAAAGAAGGACTGTTTGCACCGGAGCGTAAGCGCGTATTGCCGGCTATTCCGGCGCATATTGGCGTGATCTCAAGTATGCAGGCGGCTGGCTACACGGATTTTATCACAATTTTGAACGAGCGTTGGGGCGGCATGCGGGTTGATGTCGCGCATGTGCAAGTGCAAGGCGAAGCGGCAGCCGACCAAATTATCGCGGCGATTCGTTATTTTAACGAGTCGGAGCATCCGCCCGAAGTGCTTGCGATTTTGCGCGGCGGCGGAAGCGCCGACGACTTAAGCGTGTTTAACGATGAGTTGCTCGTGCGTGCGATTGCATCAAGTCGAATCCCGACGCTGGTCGGCGTGGGGCACGAAGTTGACACAACGCTCGCCGATCTAGCGGCTGATGTGCGCGCCGCCACGCCAAGCAACGCAGCACAAATTATCGTGCCGGATAAACGCGAGTTCATTGCGGCGGCGAATCGCCATCTATCGCAGATTATTACGCGGCTTGACGTCAATATTGACGCGGCGCAGCAGGAAACAGGGCGCCTGCTAGTGCGCAGCCTTGAGGCGGCTGAGCGGAGAATTGATATGTCATTAAATCAGGCTGAACAACAGCGCCGCATGCTTGCCGCCTACGATCCGCGAGCGGTGTTAGCGCGCGGCTATGCGATTGTACGCGGTGTAGCATGTGTTGGCAGCGAAATTACGATTCAGCAGAGTAAACAAACGATAACAGCGGAGGTGACGCATGTCGCAGCAAACGAATAAATCGGTATCAGAAAAAATGGCGCAGCTTGGCAAACTTGTTGCATGGTTTGAAAGCGATGAGTTCACGCTTGAAGACGCGATTGAGAAATTCCGCGAGGCAGAAGAACTGGCAAAATCAATTGAAAATGACCTGAAAAATATCAAAAATGATATAAACGTTATAAAAAAACGATTCGACGAGGTATAAGCGCGCCGTGTCGTGGCTGTTCTTTATAGCACTTGCTCTTATTGTACTCGCTGGGTTTAGCGCGTTTACGGGAGCACCATACGTGCCATCTCATCGGCGTGATGTTGCGCGGGCGTTTCGCGAGCTGTACCCGTTAGGCGCAAATGATGTTTTGGTTGATATTGGTTCGGGCGATGGTGTTGTATTGCGCCAGGCGAGCAAGTGCGGCGCGCGGGCGGTTGGTTACGAAATTCATCCGCTGCTCGTTTTACTCTCGCGGTGGTTGTCGCGCGGTGATACCCGCGTGACAGTGCGCTTTGCAAATTTCTGGCGTGTTGATTTGCCGAATGACACGACCGCTGTATATGTGTTTGGCGATAACCGCGATATGTCGCGCATGGTGCAGTATGTTGAGGCGCAAGCGGCGAAAATCGGTCGTCCATTACACCTCATTAGCTATGGATTTCAGGCGAATGGCTATAAGGCGGCGAAATCAATTGGTGCGCATCATTTATATATCATTAACCCTTTGCATAAATAGCCGCGACCACGTATAATCATAACCATGAAGACACGACGAAACAGTGAAAAAGGAGCAATCAAGGGTAGCATTGTTGCTATCGTGGTGCTGGTGATTTTAGTAATCGGGTTTGGCGCGTTTAGCGTGTGGGCGTATTTGCAGTATATGGATCAGAAAAAAGATGTTGATGGCAAGATTGATGTCGCAACCGCTGAAGCAGTCAAGAAGAATAGCGAGGAAATGCAGGCAAAGTTTGAGGCGGCGGAGAAAGAGCCGAAGCGCCAGTTTGCCGGACCGTCTGACTATGGCAGCTTAACGTTTGATTATCCAAAAACTTGGAGCGCATACCAAGCAACCGATATCAGCAAGGGCGGCGGTGTAACGTATGAGGCGTATCTGAATCCGGTGCTTGTTCCGCCTATTACGCAGACATCAAAGTTTGCGCTGCGTATTACGATTGAGCAAAAGACATATGACCAATCGGTGGCGCAGTACGATCCATATGTTAAGCGCGGCGATTTGAAATCAAGCGCGTATAGCGACGGTAAGCGCACGGGCGTGAAGCTCGTCGGTAACTTTACAAAAGATATTTATGGTACGGCAATTCTGCTGAAAATGCGCGACCGCACCTTGACGATTCGCACTGACGGCGATGTATTTACCGAAGACTACGAAGCACTTCTTAAGACAGTGAAGTTCAACGAATAAACAAATGCGCTTACGCTAGAGCTGATGCTTACCCGCGTGCTACACTAGAAGTACGATGCAGGAGGGTAGACCGCAAGAGCCGTTTCGGCTGCCTCTAGTGGCAGCAGCGGCGCATGAGTTGAAGGCGCCGCTAGCACTTGTGCGGCAGCTATCGTTAGCACTTGAGGCGGGCGGTTATACTGATACGGAGCGGGCGGTTTTGCAGCGGCGCATTACGTTGAC
>JABCOJ020000029.1 GCA_013333675.2 Candidatus Saccharimonadota bacterium
CCATCACCGCCAGCCCGCGCCAGCCCGTACCGCGCGTCAGATTCACTGCCACCGACTCCACCACGTCTTCTTGATGGTGCGCAAGCCAAATATCAGCCTGGAAATCCCGCGCCGCAGCGTACAAAAAATCATATCGCGCCCGCCGCGCTGCATCCTCGCTTGCACGCGCGCCCAGCTCCGCCCGCTGCGCCCGAAATACACAGCCGTATTGCGTCGCCAGTGCCGCCACAAACCGCGCATCCGCCGCCGATTCCGGACGGATACCGTGGTCGAAATGCGCCACGATCAGCCGTGCTGCGCCATAGCGCCGCCGCGCCATATCAAGCATCACTACCGAGTCAACGCCGCCACTCACCGCTAAAATGTGGCTGCCGCTACTTCTTGCTTTCACGTATCCAGTATAGCGCATAGCAGTATCGCATTATTACTCAGCACCCGATAGTTGCCACCGTAGTGTATTGCATTTTTATTAAAACATGGTATAATTTTATGCATGTCAACACCAGAGAATCTCGCCTATCTCCCATGCCTGTCCTGGAAGTTGCTTGACAAGGTTGATTTAGAAGAGAACGCTCGCAACTATGAAGCGCTCCAGCAGCCAACAACCAGGAAAGAAGAGCGTGCCCTCGGCAGAATTGAAGAGATGCTGCTAGACGGGCTTCCACTCACCCACTCGACAGAGTCCGAGAGCCTAAATACTATTCAAAACAGCGCCATCAAGCCGGCAAAAGTCCTGCCGGAAGGCAAACTCACTCACACGCTGCCTCTTGATGAGTCGCTAGGCTTAGATGAATATGCGTTCACAAGCTGGGGCGATATGCACAGGCATTCTATATACGGGTCTTCTACACTATTATTATGTACGGAAAAAATATTATTGTCAGACGAAACAATTGCCAGTCCATACGATATTACGCTTCACATTGATGCAGAAAGCAATTTACCGTATGACGAATTAAATAAAATGAACACTAAACACTTAGAAACATACTTGCAAACACTAGTTACAGGAGAACGCTGGCTTGAGATCACAGCTCGAAAGGCGTTAGAAATTGCTCTGAAGGGAACCGTACCGGTCATATCTCATACAAAACTCAATACTGGAGAGATTAAACACAAGGGAGCAATTGATTCAGCTCATATACAAGGAGTGCTTTTGACCGAAGACGACTACCGTGCCGCTCAAAACGAAATGCTTCGCAACGGATTTATGGCAGGTCCTCTAAATTCTCTCACGAAACTATACGGACATATACCGGCGGAGTACGAAGCGAATTTGAAGAGAGCTAAAAGAATATGGCGCAAGGTTGTCGATCTAGCAGGACATTAGCAAAGTCATATTCGGATTGGTCGACTACACCAGCGTCAAAGCTGCTAGAAATCCACGCGCATGTCTGGTATAATTATAGCACTATGGCACTGTAGCTCAGTTGGTTAGAGCGTAGGACTCATAAGCCTAAGGTCACTGGTTCGATCCCAGTCAGTGCTACCAAGCTAATTTTTCGGCGGATTTTCCGCCAATTTTTTATTTATCTAAATAATCAACAATTTGTTGTATCGCCTGCTCATGCCCGAGAATGTAGCCCTTTCGTTCTTCAGCAGAAAGCTCTCTAACTTCATGAAACATCAGGTTTAATTCCGGTACGAAAAATAACGCTCGAAATGGCAGCCCTGGTAGCAGCGAACTGCGCCGCGGGCGTTCAAGAATAACGCCGCAATTCTCGCCGCTTATTATTGCTATATCATCATCAGGAGTCGAAACTGCAAAATACGTAACATACTTCGCCGAGCGATTATTCGCTCCACGCATCTTGTCAAGGCAATAAGCAATAATGGCTTCGTCGGTCATCTCGCTCCCGTTCCAACGGCGCGTGTAGACGCCCGGCTCTCCATTTAGGCATGATATCCGCATACCAGAATCATCGCCGACGACAATTAAATTTTTATCAGCTCCCCGCAGATGCCGCCACGCGTTACGAACTTTCAAGCGCGCATTCTCTTCAAACGTCGCACCCGTTTCGTCGCAGTCGGGAATGTCGTAAGCAAGGTCACAAAATGATATTATCTCGTAATCGGTACTGAACTTATTGAAAGATTCTTTGAATTCAGCTAATTTTCCGGAATTTTTTGTAGCAAATAATATGCCGTGTTTTTCGCGTGCCATACAATCATTTTACATTAAAATAAGCTAGCGCCTACAGTTCAAAATCTTCAACCTCAAGCGCTTCATCGTGCGCCGCAACGAATGCGCGCAGCTCAGCAAGCGAGCGCGAACGATTCCAGGTAGCATCATTATTGGTAAAATTGTTAGTTAATTTGCCGGCGATGATTTTCATGTTACTGTTGCTTCTTTCTTTTTGTATTAGTATCAATATTTTTATAATATCATAAACTTACCATAAACGCAATAGTTTTACGAAAAAATCTTTACATATTTACACCGCTTACGCTATAATGCTATGAGAGGATTTACGAAGACAAACATGGATACTCTAACCGCCCTCAGTGTCGTCGCGCTCGCTGCGCTTATTCACGCCAGTTTTCAGCTGGGCGTCAGTATTATTACGGCGCTTTCAAGCTATGCACGCGGACGAAAAGCGCCGAACAAAATGCTGCAGCGTCTAACCGGCGGGTTTTTAGGCGGTGTCATGACGATGACATTGCTAACTGTATCGCTCGCCGGCTGTATCGCAAGCGGCTTTTACCGCAGCATATCAACGCCGCAAGCATGGACGATTATTGCCATTCTACTCGCAAGCATCGGCGTGTTCGTGTGGTTACTATACTACCGCCGCGGCGACGGCACGAGCTTATGGATTCCGCGCGGTTTTTCGCGGTTTTTACAGCAGCGCATAGCTCAAGCCTCACTGGCTACCGAAGCGTATAACCTTGGGCTGGCAAGCGTCGCATCCGAGTTATTATTTATCGCAGCACCCGCCGCCGCTGCGGCAATCTCGCTTGCCGCATTACCGCTCCAATGGCAGATCGCTGGCATTGCATTATATACAGTCGTCGCATCGCTCGGCACATTGCTCGTTGCTATTCTCATCGGCAGCGGACACTCGCTGAGTGGCATCCAGCGTTGGCGCGAACGCAATAAACGCTTTCTGCAGTTCGCCGCCGGCACGGGGCTCATCGTACTCGGATTCTACCTATACGCAAACCAAGTCGCTGACGTCACCGTAAAGGCGGCGGGCCTATGAACAGTCTCGCCGTTGACGTCGTCAAACGCCAAGGCAAGCGGCCGAACGAACCGTTTGATCCTGGTAAATTATATGCCAGCATTTACGCCGTTTGTATTAGTACCGGCAGTCCGGACGGACTCGCCCACGACGCCGCAACCACCATCTGCAGCACTGTCGCCGCCTGGTGTACGAATAAACCCGAAATTACCACCACCGACATACGCATACAGGCAGCGCTAGCGCTCAAGCCGCTCCACCCCGACGCAGCATATTTATACAAACACCACAAAACAATCATGTAGGAGGCTTTATGGCTAAAAAAAATCATTTCGATTATGACCTTATCGTTATCGGCAGCGGCGCGGGCGGATCGGCAGCTGCTACCATCGCAGCGCGCGCTAATAAACGCGTCGCTATCATTGAAGAAGACACTTTCGGCGGCGACTCGCCAAACTGGAGCGACATACCGACAAAAGCCTTGCTGCACGCAGCGCATTTATACGACGAAGCGCGGCATGGCACAAAGTTTGGGCTGCGTTCCGGCACGCTGAGCTATAATTATCCGAGCTTGCGCGCTTGGAAAGATTTAGCGGTCAAGCGCACTGGCGCCGCTGGTAATCGTAAATTTTACGAGTCGCATAATATTGATACGTACGCCGGGCACGCGCAATTTTTGTCGCCAAACGAAATCTCTGTCAATCGCAAGCACATCAGCGCCGGACATTTTTTGATCGCGACCGGCTCGCGCTGGATCGCGCCGGACATTCCAGGACTAACCGACATCTCGTATCTGACGCCGCGCACAATGCTTGAATCAATCCGCCCACCGAAAAGTTTGTACGTTATCGGCGCAGATTCTATCGGCGTAGAGATCGCGCAGCTGATGGCGATTTTCGGTACGAAAGTGTACTTAGCAGAGATCGCGGCACGCATCTTGCCGAAAGAAGAAGAGGAAGTCGGCAGGCTGCTTGAACACTACCTGAAAGACCATAAGGGCGTCACCGCGCTCACGCAAACCCGCACCGTCGCCATTGTGAAAGACGGGCTTGGGTACCGCGTTAGCTTTTTGCGCGGCGGCGTCGAAAAAACGATTCGCGTTGAGGAGATTTTAGTAGCGGCAGGACGCGTGCCAAATGTTGACTTAGGCCTTGAAAACGCGCACGTTGAGTATGACCCGACCGGCATAAAAACAAATGAATATTTACAAACGAGTGCTCGGCATATTTACGCTGCGGGCGATGTCGTCGGGCACGCCGAACACACGCACACTGCCCTGTTGGAATCGCAAATTGCAGCGCACAATATGTTTAGCAAAAGCCAGCTCGCGCCAGACTATACCGCTACGCCGCGCGTCACATTCACGATGCCGAGCGTCGCATCGGTCGGGCTGACCGAGGACGACTGCATCAAACGCGACCTGAAAGTCAATAAAGCTTTGGCGCCGCTCACCATCGTCGCGCGCGCTAATACCAGCGATTTCCGCGATGGATTCGCTAAAATTATTACCGATAAGAAAGGTGCTATCTTAGGCGCCACCGTCGTCGCGCCCGATGCGGGCGAAATCATCCACGAACTCGCTCTTGCTGTTCGACTCGGACTATCCGCGCGCGATATTGCCGACACGCAGCACGCATTTCTTAGCTGGAGCGAAGTCGTACGTGTCGCCGCGAGTAAATTAGCGCGCTAGTTAGTTGGCGCGGCACACTAAAATTACGTACGATGAGTCGTGAGCGTTTTGCGTGCTGCGTAGCAAAAGCTCTAAACAAAAAAGACCTTCCAAAACATGAAACGCCTTTTTTGGTAGCGGGGGCTGGATTTGAACCAGCGACCTGTTGGTTATGAGCCAACCGAGCTGACCAGGCTGCTCCACCCCGCGATACAGCCATCATTATACACGCCGACAGCTACTTTTGCAACCGCGAGGCGCTTTTGCCCGACAAAAAATTGATCCACTGCTGAAAATTCGACCCGGACGCGGGTTTTTCCGCCGGTGCCGCTGTTTTGAGTTTTTGATCTTGCTCGTCTTGCTGGCGGGCGCGCTCACTGTTGGGCGGCAAAATTAATACTTTTTCGCCAGGGCTTGCCAAGCCTAATTTTGAACGTGCTGCTAAATCTTTGAACTCATCGCTGCGATAATAATTCTGCCGGTAGCGCAATGTTGCTACCTCAAGCTCTAGCACGTCGCGCTCACGCTGCCGCTCCTCAACGACTTTTTGCGCTTCAAAATTCGCCTGAATCGTCGACGCCGCGCCCCAAGCCCAGCTCAATACCACAAACACCGCTACGATCGTGACACCCGTATTAAACGTCGCGTAACGATGGCATATATAACGCATGAATTGTTTCGAACGCATAAGCGATATCATGATTTTATTATAGCCGAACGGGGCAAAATCAGCTATAATAGCCTCAGGCGGGGGCGTAGCTCAGTGGTCAGAGCAGCGGGCTCATAACCTGTTGGTCGCTGGTTCAAGTCCAGCCGCCCCCACCACGGAATTATTTATTTTGCATAAGCATTCATCAATCGCGTTCAAGATATGCGCCGCTAGCGCGTTCAGCGCGATCAAAGCCTTCCCAGCGGCGTAAATTAGTAGTATCCGCAATTACGCATTGCCCTAACCTACTCGCAGACCCTTGCTGCCGCACAGGCGCACTCTCGCGCCGCGCCTGCGACGTTGTTATTTTTCGCGCTTTTTGCTCACGGCGGGCGATATCATCATACAGTTCGCGCCGCGCCGCAAGTACTGTAACATAACCGTCCGCTTCTGTGTGATATACGACCTTACCTGTCTTCAAGTTTCTCGAAACGATTGATTCAGGGTTAATGCCCGCGCGCGCTGCGAGTGCTCGATAGAGCGCATAGTTGCACTCGCGCCACTGCGCAATAAGCGCACGTTTTCCTGCGCTATCGCGACGTTTTGCATCAATTTTCGCTTTCAGAGTTTTTTCTTCAATCGCTATAGCGAGTAAACCCTCCCGTTCTCGCTGATGCTCGTGCGAGTTCGTTGAATCGACATTACTACCGCTTTGGCACGTCTCCAGTATGTCGTCTATCCCCGGCAGAGACTGGTCAAGCGGTATTGGCGGCGTAAAATTCCCAGAAGATCTATAGTTGCCCATACGCCGTATTATAACATAATTACTACATTTTCACAATTATTTTGCGGGGTCTGAGACTGGCATAAAAGGCACCGCGCACTACCAAACAAAAAGCCCTCCGTCGGGGAACGAAGGGCAAGTTTGGCACCTGTTTGTTTCTATATGTAGCATATCGTGTTTCGAAAAAAAGCGCAAGCGCTTATTATTGTAATATTTGCGACTCAAGATACGCAAGATTTTCCTCTAGTCATGTTACTCAGACTATCTAATAAAATAGCCCCGCCCTTATTCCTAAAGCGAGGCTACTCTAAAAACTATTCCTATTCCGCTTTACTGGAACCGTCGTCGTCTTTCTTCTTCGAGACAGTCAAAAAGCCGTTGCGCGGATTTTCTTTAACAAAACGGTCTTCCGGCAAGTCGCACGGCGTGCCTTTTTTATTCTTCGCTACCTTGGCAAAAAAGTAGATAATTTGGTGCTTGCCGCCGCGCAGAACGGATTCAGTCTTGTGTAAGTAATACGTAACGCCCTTCGAGTTCGTGTGCTGATACGCCATAAGTGATACCTCCTATTTAAGTGTCTGGTTACACATGCTAGCTTAGCGTATACATATAACCATTGTCAACACCTACTACCTCTGTAGCGCAAAATCAAACTGAGCGGTAATGGCGGCGCAGCAAAATTCGTAAAATGCCCATGCTGATTAACCGCACGATGATGATAAAAACCAAAAAACCGACCAGCAGCAAACTAAACCCAGCAAAATCAGGCGACCACAGTGGCGATACGAATTCGTAGCGGTATAGTTCGGTATTGGGCAGCTTCGGTTCGGCAAGCTTGTCTGATGTCGGATATTTTGCAAGCTCCGCCAAAACACACTGCATATACGCCGTCGACCAGCCAGAATACTGCGGATGGCAAACGGCTTCGGCGCGCGCATTGGCGGTAGCGCCTTCCGATGAAGTATTTGATACCGCTTTAATTGCTGCCTGCGCGTCGCGATCATATTGATGCTGTAAATAAATTACGCTGCTGCTTGCGTTCATGTGCGCAGTAGTGTATCGCTGTAATTCCGCCAGCCGCTCGGTGATTTGCTGCGTATCGCCTACCTTATCAGCGGCAGTGACAGCATTACGGCGCTGCACCATACCTGTGTTATTTAAGCGTAAGAATGTTGCTGATAGAAACCCTGCCAAAATCAACAGGATCAATAGCTGCCACGTTTTGACGCGCTGCAATTTTTTGATATCGCGCCGAATTGAGCGCTTGTCTGCCACTATCGCCCCACCTTCATACTCTATTAGTATACCATACCATAAGTGCCGAGCATGCTATACTAAAGATATGAATATCTACTTTTCGGGTATCGGCGGCGTCGGGCTAGGACCGCTTGCAGAAATCGCACGCGACGCCGGTCATATTGTGCACGGCAGCGATGCACAGGAAAGCCTCACAACGCGCGAGTTGCAAGAGCGCGGTATTCCCGTGAGTACCGATCAAACGGGCGATTACTTAATGTATTGCCACCGACAGCAATCAATTGATTGGTTTGTATACACTGCCGGCTTGCCGAACGACCATCCGGAATTACTTAAAGCACGCGAATTAGGATTGCACCTGGCGAAACGCGACGAGTTGATTAATTACATCATCGGCGAAAAAAGGCTCAACCTTATTGCTATCGCCGGCACACACGGCAAAACTACCACCACAGCAATGATGGTGTGGGTATTTCGCCAGCTGGATATACCAGTAAGCTTTTCGATCGGGGCGACGACATCATTTGCTCCTGCCGGGCATTTCGATCCGAACTCACGCTACTTTGTGTACGAATGCGACGAATTTGATTATAATTTTTTGCATTTTGAGCCTGACATTTCGATCATCACATCGCTTGACTACGACCACCCGGACACCTACCCGACCGAAGGCGATTACCGCGCTGCGTTTGAGCGCTTTTTAACGCAGTCAAAGCAAACTGTCATGTGGCTGCGCGACACATTTCCCGGTTTGCAAACGCCGAAAAACGCGTGGCTACTCAAAGATAGCGAGGTTATGCCGCTTCGGCTAGCGGGCGCACACAACCGCGCCAACGCAACGCTCATTGCGAAAGCCTGCGAATATTTGAAACTCGGGCAGCAGCACGCTGTCCTGGCGGCACTGTCAAGCTTCCCCGGCACCTCGCGCCGCTTTGAAAAGTTAGCAGATAATTTATACAGCGATTACGGGCATCATCCGGTTGAAATTGCCGCCACGCTGCAGATGGCGCGCGAACTGTCAAACCGTGTCGTGCTCGTTTATCAGCCGCATCAAAATGTCCGCCAACACGAAATCCGCGACCAATACGACGGCTGTATGGAGCTTGCCGAAGAGATCTACTGGCTGCCGACGTACCTAACGCGCGAAGATCCAAGGCTGCCAATATTAACGCCACAAGAATTAGCGAGCAATCTAACGAATCGTAATGCCGTCCATTATGCCGAACTTAACGACGAGTTGTGGCAGCATATTGAAGCAGCGCGGCGCGATGGCAAACTGGTGCTGTGTATGGGCGCAGGTACGATTGATGGTTGGCTGCGAGAGCAGCTAGCAAAAGCGAATACGACGGAAAAATTTGATAACGCTAACGACGCGCCCACCGCATAAAGACGCTTATTTCAGCATAAAGTCAGCGGTTGTCACCGCTACCCTGCAGCCGATCGCGGCGCTGGCGGCTAGCGAGCTTTTCGTTATTGAGACGCGCGACCTCCTCAAGGCTTGAACCAATAAGATGAGCGATAGCATTAACGTACCAAAGAACGTCGCCAAGCTCTTTAACAATTGCTATGCGATCGCTATCAGAAATCCTACCCTGCTTGTCGCGCAAGATCTTCTTGAATTTTTCGAGTACTTCGCCCGATTCGCCGCCCAGGCCCAGCACTTGCGCCATCAATTTAGCGTCGACCTCGCCGTAAGCATGCTCGCCGAGCAATGTGCGAAGGGCTTGTCGCGAATAATCATCAATTGTCATAGCTCCTCCTTGCTAGTAAATTTCGCGGTGGTATCTGTTGTGTCGTAGCTCGTCGCCGGCACAGCCTCCCAAGCATCGCTTGGCAGTAATTTTTCAAACACATAGGCGCAAAAATCCTGAATATTCGGATATGTTTGCGCCTCGTCAAGCGCCGCGACGTCTGCCGCGCTCATCCAGCGAAAGTCGGTTGATTCGCCCTCGGCAGGCGGCACGCTCGGCTCTGATTGCGCGATAAAGAGGTAATCTAAATCAGTATGAAAATGTTCCGGCGTTACCGCGTGCGTGTTGCTCGCGAACGGCTGCGGATGGATCGTAATGCCGCGCGCTGATTCCATACGCAATTTCGGCTGCACGATGTCTAGATCAGCCAACCGGTAACCTGTTTCTTCTTGAAGCTCGTGACTAACCGCCGCCCACGGCGTTTCACTGAGCTCAACATGCCCGCCCGGCGGCATCAATTTACCGAGTTTGCGGTGCATATGCATCAGCAGCCGCGGTTGGTCGCCGTCCATGCGTACGATAAACATTGTCACGCTAGCATCGTGCTGATTTGGCTGCGTGTGAATGTGTGGCATGATTTTTTCTCCAGTTCATCTTTCAATTATTTTGCAGGCGCCTTCGCACAGACAAAATTCGTTTTTCGCCCTTCGTCCAGCCAACGCTGCTCGTAGGTAGTTTTAACTTTATACTCATCATACAGATTTGATTCGTGCAGGTCAAACGACAGCTCCTGAATAAGCCACTGCGCCGCGACAAGTTGCTCTAGGCTCCAGCAGAAAAAATCAAGGTTATCATGCTTAAGCAACAATTTACCATCAGAACATAATAGCTCGGTATAGATACGCAGAAAATGCGGGTGCGTGAGCCGGCGTCCCGCCGAACGCTGGCGCGGAAACGGATCGGGGAACGTGAGCCAGATTGCGCGGAGCGATCGCGCAGCAACGAGTTCTGCTAATTGATCTGCGCGCGCCCGCACAAAAAACACATTGCTAAGCCCGCGCGCCTCCGCCTGGCGCGCGCCTTTTTGCAGCCGATCGCCCTTAACATCAAGCGCAACAAATGTCTGTTCGGGATGGCGCGCTGCCAGCTCCACGCTAAATAACCCCGTTCCTGCGCCGATTTCTAGCACATCAACAGCACGCGGCGTCCACTCGCTGAACTCAAAGCAGAGCGGCGAGTTTGCGAATAGCGCGAAGCGGTATTTTTTACGCTTGCGAGTGATGATAAAGTCGTTCGGGTCGAGCAGTTGGCTCATTGTGCGGGCGGGCTTTCTGGCGCGCTTGAGCTGGGATTGGCCGCGTTATTCGCACTTGTGTCGGCAAAAATTTGCAGCGAATCATCAGATAGTGCTTCTTCGCCGAAACTCGGCGCATCGACGGTTCGTTTAGCGTGGCGGTCGTACATCGCGTTAAATTGCGAATATGCTTTGGCGTCAAGATTGCCTGTCGCCGAGAACTGCTCGTCCGACGTGTTGGCGGTAGCTTCTTTACGCACCGACTGGTAGCCCGGACGGCTCAAATCAACCTGTGCCGCCCCGCTCGCATTGTAAATGTGCAGCGAAATTCCCGTGAGCGTGCACGCCACCGCAATCACGCAGATGATCATGCTCGCGAAGCGGAACTTCCGGCGGCGATTCTCGGCGGCTTGGTTAAGATTAAGATGCGACACGACAGCTCCCTCCATCATTTTGCCCCCGCTTGTTTTTTGCCGCTTGCTTGGTAAATCGTGTCAATTTGCGCGCGGTATTTTTTGATCAACTCGCTCATTTTCATCACAGTTTGGCGGACTTCGGCGCGGTACATGCGCGCGTACTCAATCATCTGGTAAAAGTCAACGGGGCGCTCCTGGCAGTCGATGTCAATTGTTTTCGTAACACTCTCCTCGTAGCGCTGATAGCTTGAGCGGAACGTCGCAAGCTCGCGGTCAAATTCGACTGTCGTTTTCGCAGCCGTAACGCCGTCGAGCTTATTGAGCGCGATACGGCTATTCATCGGCGCCATCAATTTATTCGAAATCGTTTCGTATTCGCGCCCCAAATTCACCCGCGCAAGCGCATCGTTCACGTGCAGCCGCTGCAACGACGAGCGAACCGACACGCAGTTCGCGCGGATCAGTGCAAGCTGCGTGCTGCTAAACACGATCGGCTGCGAACCTTCGGCGTGCACAAGCGGACCCACCACCAGAGCGGCTGCCAACACTAACAGAATATATGCTCGCTTCATGTGCTTTTAATTATCGCGCATTTTAGTAAAATGGTCAAATTGCCGCAAGGCTAAAAGCTGCTTCATTATTCGCTTATCAATCCGTCGTTTTGGATGCTGCGCAGTGCCGCCGCAAAGCGCGGGTCGCTGCTTAATTCGCGCGCTATTTGTACAACTGATTGCCCATGTGTATAGCGGCGAATGATTTCGCCGCGCATTTGGCGCATACTGCCATCAAGCGGCGGCTGCTTGACATAATGCTTGCTTTGGCTTAGCCTCCCATAACCTTGACGCTTGAGTTCCGCACCATAGTCCATCAGCGCCCAAAACCATTCACGCGGCCGGGCGGCGTCTATTGTTTCGGCAACTTTTGCGAGAACGTCGCGATCACTCACGCGCATTTCATTAGCGAAAAAATGATGAAAGTATACCGTGCGAATATTCGTCTCGACAAATGGCGTCGGCACCTCGTACACATAGTTCATGATAGCACCAGCAGTATTAGCGCCCACACCGGGCAGTTTCATAAGTTTGATTTGCGTGTTCGGCGCACCATTCGCAGCCACCGCTTGCGCTGCTTGGTGCAAATACTTTGCCCGGCGATTGTAGCCCAGCCCCTGCCACGCCGCCAGCACGCGCGACAAATCTGCCGCCGCAAGCGAATCAATGGTCGGAAATGTTCGCGTAAACTCAGCAAATTTCACGAGCACGCGGGCTACTTGCGTTTGCTGCAACATAATCTCACTGACCAGTACATAATAAAATACCGGCTGCTCGCGCCAGGGCATGGGACGATAGAGTTGCTTCCCTTTCTGCCAGACGAGTTGTTGGAAATCCATCGGAGAGCTACGCCAACTCCATAATTGTCCGCCGGGAGGCTATAGCCCCAATTCGCGCAGCTGCCCCGGCTCCACTGCGCTCGGCGAGCTCATCATCACATCTAGCCCCGAACCATTTTTTGGGAAAGCAAGCACTTCGCGGACATTTTCTTCATTCAGCAGCTCCATTAGAATGCGGTCAACACCGAAAGCACAGCCAGCATGTGGCGGAGCGCCATATTTAAAGGCATTAATCATTGCGCCAAACTTAGCATCAACATAGGCGCGATTATAACCTAGATTCTCAAACGCTTTGTAAAGCACTGCCGGATTGTGATTGCGCACGCCACCTGAGCAAATTTCGTAGCCGTTCATTACCATATCAAACTGATCAGCGACTACCTCCAAGCGCTGCTTATCAGTTGTCGCCGCATCCAATGCTGCTTCACCGCCACGCGGCATACTGAACGGATTGTGCCCAAAATCAAGTTTCTTACGAGCATCATCCCACTCGTAGAACGGAAAATCAACAATCCAGGCGAGCGCAACAACATTCGGATCTTTCGAATTAAAGTGCGTGGCAAATTCATTACGCAAGCGACCAAGGACAGCGTTAACAGTAACGCGGGTATCAGCGCCGAAGAAGATAGCGTCACCCGACTGCGCACCAGTCGCTTCAAGTACACCCATGATCTCCTCAGACGACAAAAACTTGAGGATCGGCGACTTCAGCCCACTCATAATACTCACCGAATCAATAGATTTGAGGCTTGCGCTATCCGGCAGCTGCTCAACAGTAATATACGCTAAACCGCCCGCGCCTTCGCTCTTCGCGATTGCAGTAAACGCATCAATTTGCTTGCGGCTCAAGCTCGCGCCGCCCGGCACGCAAATCGCTTTTATACACTCGGCATTCTTAAACACGCCAAATTCAGTCTTACTAAACACGTCCGTCAAATCAACCAACTCCATGCCGAAACGCAAATCCGGCTTGTCAGAACCGTAGCGCTCCATCGCCTCCGTATACGGAATGCGCGGAATATCCTGGCTCAGCAGTTTTTTGCCGGCAAAATCGGTCGCCAGCTGCTTTATGAGCGGCTCAATTTCCCGCCGAACTTCTTCGCCATCCTCGACAAAACTCATTTCGCAGTCCAGCTGGTAAAATTCGCCGTACAAGCGGTCGGCTCGCGGATCTTCATCGCGAAAACAGGCCGCTAATTGATAATAGCGCGGCACGCCGCCGACCATTAGTAATTGTTTAAATTGCTGCGGCGCTTGCGGCAAAGCGTAAAACTTGCCTTCATGCAGGCGCGATGGAATCAAAAAATCGCGCGCGCCTTCAGGGCTAGAATTTGCCAAAATCGGCGTTTGTACTTCCAGAAATTCGCGTTCGTCCATGTACTGGTGAATGAGCCTGTACATCTCAGCTCGTTTTTTTAGCATCGTCTGAACTTTGCCGCGGCGCAAATCAAGAAAACGGTACTTCAAGCGCAGCTCTTCGCCGGCTTGGTTGCCATCAGCAAACGGTTGAATCGGTAATGTCTCCGCGCGATTCAAAATCCTCAGTTCGTCGACGACCAATTCGACGCCTCCTGTCGGAATTTTATCATTGCGTAGTTGTTCGTCGCGTTCGCGTACCATACCACTCGCAGAAATCACAAATTCATCGCGCAGCTCTTCCGCCAACGCAAATGCCTGCGGCTGGTCGGGATTAAACACTAATTGCAGCAGCCCGGCGTGATCGCGCAAATCAATAAAAATTAGCCCGCCATGATCGCGCCGCGAATGCACCCAACCGGCAACCGTCGCACGTTCACCGATTGCTTGGGTAGAATTAAGAGTAAGCGTTCGTTTCATATCTCTGTTATTGTACGCGCAACGAGCATAAATTTCCAGCTGCCGTTATGTTCATGGCATTTGCGCGCCAAGTACTGTACAATAAGCGTAAGAAGTATGAGAATTTTAAATCACACCGTCGTGAAAATTTTGAAGCGCTACCGCATCGCGACCGATGAGCAGCTGCAGCCATTGCTTGACGAAGCGGAGCGTTCGGGGCGCTCACTGCAAGACGTTGTGCTTGACGCGAAATTAGTGTCCGAAACCGAACTCACTAAACTATTCGCCGATTACGCTGATATTCCGTACGTCGAAATCGACCCGCGCGACATTCCGAGCGAAGTACTCAACCGGATTCCCGAGCGAATCGCGCGGCAATACAACGCCGTTATTTTCCAGGTTGATGAAGACGGTTTGGTGCATTTGGCGATGGACGACCCCGACGACGTGCAGGCGACCAATTTCATCGAAAAGCAAGTCGGCGGCAATATTCGCATCTACATCGCGTCGCACGATAATATTTTGCAATGTTTAGAAAATTACCGCGGCGACGTCAATCAAGAGCTCAACGAAGTAATCGACGTCCAGCGCGAAGACGACGGCTCAGATCAGCAAGTATCCGAAGCTGATGTCGCCGAAGACTCGCCGATCGCGCAGACCGTTAATCTGCTGCTTGAATATGCTATTCGTTCGCAGGCATCAGACATTCACATCGAGCCGCGCGAAAATTTCGTGCAGGTGCGCTATCGTATCGATGGCGTGTTAAAGGAAGTCAACCAACTGCCGCGCAACGTACTCGGCGCACTTGTTAGCCGCATAAAAATATTGTCTAACCTCAAAATTGATGAACGCCGCGTACCGCAGGATGGACGCTTCAAGATCAAAGTCGCCGGCAAACAGTACGCGCTGCGCGTCAGCACCCTGCCGATTGCCGACGGCGAAAAAGTCGTCATGCGCGTGCTCGACGAATCCAACCAAGCAATCAGCCTAGAACAGCTTGGCTATTGGGGGCGCTCACTGGCTATCATCAACAACGCCATCGCCGAACCAAACGGTATGATTCTCGTAACCGGACCAACTGGCAGCGGCAAGTCAACCAGCTTATTCAGCGTACTCAATATGCTCAATACGCCTGACGTAAATATTTCAACGATAGAAGATCCAGTCGAATACAAGATTCCCGGCGTCAACCAAACACAGACCAACGCCAAAGCGGGCATGACGTTCGCAAGCGGATTGCGCGCCCTACTCCGCCAAGATCCTAATATTATCATGGTCGGTGAGATTCGCGACGGCGAAACGGCGAACCTCGGCGTGCAAGCAGCACTCACCGGGCACTTAGTCTTTTCGACGCTCCACACTAACAACGCTGCAACCTGTCTGCCGCGCTTGCTCGACATGGGAATTGAACCGTTTTTGATCGCAAGCACCGTAAAAGCAGTTGTTGGACAGCGGCTAGTACGGCGATTGTGCATGAACTGCCGGCAAGTGTACGAGCCCGAGCAAAATGAGATTAACGAAATTGTGAAATTATTCAATCTCAAACCAGGACAAACATTCGCCTACATTCACGAACTTGAGCTGCAAGCTATTCAGCAAAAAGTCGGCGGCGACACGCCGCTCAGTACAAGCGAACAAACCATTATACAACTATGGCGCGCCAATCCCGAGGGTTGCGACGAGTGCGGTCACACCGGATTCAAGGGGCGCGTTGGAATTTACGAAGTGCTCGACATGAGCCGCGAAATCCAAACGATGATCACAAAAAATGCGACAAGCGACGAAATCCAGGATCAAGCGATTAGCGAAGGTATGATCACAATGCAGGCAGACGGTTTAGTAAAAACATTGCGCGGCAATACAACGCTCGACGAAGTGCTGCGTGTCACGAGGGAGTCGTAGAATGGCAAAATTTACGTATGTCGCCACCAACGCGCGAAATGCAAGCGTGCGCGGTTCAGTCGAAGCGACCGACCGCGCCGCAGCGATTGAGATATTGACGAAACAAGGCTTGTCGCCGCTTGATATTAGCCAGCAAAAAGAGGGTGCGGCGCGCGGATTTAGCGCA
>JABCOJ020000030.1 GCA_013333675.2 Candidatus Saccharimonadota bacterium
ATGTATATAGCTACATGCCTATGCTACTACTATCCACTCTTGGTGATATTATCGGTGATACAAAAGTGTTTTTTACGTTCTGGAATGCTCCTGATATTGGAAAAAGAGCATTAGGTTTTTATGACGATTCACCTCTCGATTTGTCCTTAGCTAGATTCATCATAGAGTCTGGGAGGTATCATAAAATGGTTCTCGGTAGCAAGGCTAGTTATAATTCCGCTCTTCATCTTGGGGCAAAAAGCGAGTTAACCTCTTTTTGCTATCATGGGATTGACTTGAAAGCTTTTAGGGAGTCGCTATACAGAGATATTGATGTCTTTAGTAAGTATTTTAACAGGCGACCTACCGCAAATAGATTAATTTTGCTTCCGGGGCGTATTACACAACGAAAAGGCGTCGAGGAGGCAATATATGCGTTATCTGAAGTAAGCAGAAAATACGATGCACAGCTGCTATTAACAAGTGATGGACGTGGAGGCCGATATGAGGAGGCAGTGAAAAGGTTGGCTACTTTACTTAATGTCAACGATAGAATCCTGATTTCGAATAAGCCAGTCTCGCAGGAGGACATGGGAGCACTGTATAAAAGCGTTAATATATCTATTATACCGTCATATTATGAAGGTCTGGGGTTTACTGCCATCGAGTCGCTAGCAGCTTCGCTTCCAACAATTGTGTCTAATACTTCTGGGTTGGATGAAATAGGTATTAATGGCTACAATTGCTTAACTGTAGAGCCTCGCAACTCGCGGTCGCTAGCAGATGCTATTATAAGATTGCTTGGAGATGATAAATTACAAGATAAGTTAATGAATAACGCAACCAGTTCCATTGAGAAATTTGATATGAGGTTTTTTGTTGACTATATAGAAGATGAGTATAAAAAGGTTGCAAGATTATGTTAAGAGGGCTTAGGTCAATAATACCAGCCGCTGGTGAAGCAACACGCTTAAGACCGCATACACTAGTAAAGCAAAAGCCTATGTTGCCCATGGGGTCTGATGGCAAGAAAATAATAGATTGGTCGCTGAATATTGCTAGTCAAACAGAGTCTACGACGGTTACTCTACATTTTGATGAGTCTAAAACTAAAGACCTTGAAAATCACTTGGAGTCAAAAAAAGATAAAGTTGCTGCGTTGCGAGACAGTAGACGTATGGGCGCAGCCTCATTAATTGCTTTTTCATACGACCTGTTTGAACCTTATCCCGAAGGCAATTCATTGATATTACCCGCAGACCACGTAGTAGAGAATATTAACTTGAGTGAGTTTTACGAAAAGCACTTAGAAATGGACGCGGATGTTACTATACTGGGTGTTGATATTAAACCTTATGGTCAGTACATACATGCGCATAATGGTACGGTTGGTGAAATAAGTGACCACCCAGGAGGGTCAGAATATATGAGTTCATCCGGGATTTATATAATAAGTAACATAAAGTTGCTAGAATGGATAGCTCGCAATAAGCGCAATGGTTGGAATGGCGAACATCGAAGTTTAATGAGAGATTTTATCACGCCGTTAATCTATACTGGTAACGTTGTTTCACATAGACTGCCAGACGAAGGCTATTGGGACGATGCTGGCACTATAAAAAGGTACTATGATAACAACATGAGACTGAGTTTATCAAATAATGTTTTGGATGATGAAGCTACGATAGGTGGTGAGGCGACCGTCTCTAGATCGGTTCTTATAGGGTCGACTGCTATTAAGTCTGGTATTATAGATGCTGAAATTATTTCTTCTGATGGATTGAATCAATACAGTACAAAGATATATAATAGAAGGCAATGACTATGGCTATACAAAAATGGCGAAAAATAAGCTCTCGGCATATACTCGACCATCCGCGAATGCAGTTGGTAGAGGATGAGGTTGAGCTACCGAGCGGCAAAAAGATTCAGTATCTGCGGCAAGAATATAGCGGTCGCGGCGGGGTGATTGTGATTTGCCGAAAGGGCGATAAAATACTGGTTCAGCGCGAATATTCGTACCCGGTGGATGAGATTTTATGGCAGTTTCCGGGCGGGAAGATTGAGGCTGACGAGACGCCCGAACAGGCGGCGACGCGGGAGCTGGCTGAAGAATCGGGGATTAAAGCGGAAAATGCGAAGTGTATCGGCTGGTTTTACCCCGATAATCGCCGAACTAATGCAAGGTTATTTGTGGTTGAGTGTGATTACGTGACTGATGACGAAAAAGCTCGACCGGACGACACGGAGTTTATCGAGTCTGAGTGGATTGAGAATGGTCAAATTAGCCAAATGATTCGTCGTGGTGAAGTGCGCAATTACGCTATGTTGGCGGCGTGGGGAATGCTTCAGAGTAGGTGAGCAGTTTTATCTCGTCGGCGGCTGTAGTTAGTGCGCGAGAAACATATAACCTGTACTCACACCTTTATGTTGGCGGTTGGTGTAAAATTGGTAATATGGCTAAGCCAGTGCAAATTTACACTATATTCACCACCCACACCCCACAAACCCTGCCAATTCAGTCGCTAGATTTATTGCCGGCTAGCCGACTGTATTTATGTGGCGAGATTCATGGCGCGCGGCAAAATGCCGATGCTGTTTGGACTTTGTGTTATTCACTCGGCATTAAACAGTTGGCGCTGGAGTATAGCGCTTCGGTTGACGTTTTTGTGCAGCGGGCGGTGCGCGGCGATGTGGATATTTCGCTTCTAAACCCTGCGATGTTTGACAGCAGCGTTTTGTCGATTGAGATGCTAAAAACCGTGGTGGAATTGCTGCGAACTGGCGCGATAGACCAGGTGGCGTACATCGACGAAACGTTTGATTACACGATTGATCAGTGGCGGCAAATTACCGACCCAGACTGGCGCGAGGTGGTGATGGCACGTAATATTGAGCGGCTGGATTTGTCGCAGCCGACGCTTTGCGTGATGGGTAATTGGCATACGCGTCCGCGCAAAACTAGCCGCCACATTTCGGCGCTTCGCCGCGTGAGTGAGACGATGCCTGAAGCCGTGCTGATTCAAAATGTTTATCGCTCCGGAACGGTTTACAATGCTGGCAAAATAATTACTCTAACACCACGATTGGACTTACCTGAGCAGTATAAAATTATCCAGCGAACGAAGCGGAATTTTGATTTGGCGGTGCCGTTGGCACAGGAGATAAATTCAGTAACTTTTTCTCCGGATGCGGATGTGTCAAATTAACTCATGATAACTAAGAATGCAATTTCTTCATCAACTCAACCATTTCACCCCACTTCCCAGACGCCTCAACCTCCGCCAAACTCATCGTCTCAGTCTCCGTCGCCAAGTCCCAGATTTTGTACAGCGGCTGGTCGCTTTCGCTGATATCGTAGTACGCCATCAGGTTGACGATTTTGTAGGTGATTTCGTGGGTAGATCAAATTTTGTACAGTCGTCTGATAGTGCTAAGGCGGCTGATGTGAACGTGAGTATGATTAGAAAGCACCCGCCTTCGCGATTAAACATGATGTTTTGCGACTTGTGCAATGCATTTACCGATCGCATTACCATATCGTGCAGCGATTGTATGATCGCTCGGAGTAGACTGCGGTGAGACTTTATGTGCAATATTATGATTTAACCACGTGCCAATATGTAATGCCGAGCGATAGATATACGCATCAATAGCCCACCACGGCGACATCGGACCAAACACGAGCTTAGCAATAACGTGAGTCCATACATAATATGTGTCACCGGCGCTGTCTTGACTGTGAATGCCGTCATACTGTTTAAGTGCGGCAACAGATTTATACCACGATATCATTCGCCGCCTGGCGATAGGCGCAGGGTCGTTCCGAAACCCAATAATTGCTTCGCCATCATACCAACGTGCGTATTGTCGAGTTGTAACGAGCAGAATCCATAGAGCTTCTACAGGGTCGTTAGTCATTTCTGCGGCCATATGAAATTGCTCAGCTATAGTAACTGGACGCGATGAAAGTTGGTACTGCTTGGCGATTCGCCGATGGAGAACTGCTATGTCGGTGGCGTCCGCACGAAAATACGGACAGATTGTTGGCAGATACATCGTAAATTGCATTAGTGCCGCAAATAACCCGAGACGTTCCTTGGCTGAAATTGTATGAACAGTAAATTGCGCGGGTAAGATAGAGCGGATTTGCTTAAGCGTTTCTGCGAGTGAGGGGTTCGTTGGCTGGGCTACGTGCAAAAGCGCCTGATTAACATCTCGATGTATGATTCTGTTTTCGTGAGGCGGTGTCCAGATTACGGTCTTGATTGCTCGTAAACAACCAATCAATGTTGCTTTCGTTGTTTGGCGTGTTGGATGTGAAAAGCGCTTTGAATACTTCATATAGTTGAAAATTAATGCCTGCAATAATATTATAACAGCTGTGGAACGCAGTATTGAATATGCTCCTGCGGCTAAAAACACCGCAAGAGCCCTACGCTGTTTTGGAAAAAGTGCGTTTACGCTATTCCATACACCATCGCACGAAACGCTGCATGTTGATAGCGAAAGGTTGTCTTGCGGCAATTATCAACCGATGATGCCGTCAATTCAGGAAATGATGGAAGAGCTTAACACATTACTATTGCAGCGGGAAATCGTTAGTAGTGGCGAATTGTTAGGTAAGGCTGATAGGATAATGCTTAGTAGTGTCCTTATGCAGTTCAGTGATCATTCAGGAATCACTTCAAATGACCTGGAAGTAGTTCCTGACTTCAGTAGCATTGCACAGCTGAAAGATATGTTTGTCGCACGTTCAGCCAAGGATGGCTGCTTAAACGCGGTTCAGCAGTTTGACGAAGCGTTGCGGTTTGCAGGAGATGATATTAGACGAGCGCTCATGCTTTTGTGGGCAGCTTCTCGTCAATATGCGCGGTGGCTTGATAGCAGTATACTGTTAAACGAACTGACAACAAAAAATGATCGACTTCATGAAATGCAAGAGTGGCGGTGTACATTGCGGGCGTATAAAACTATTGATAGAGGACCGCAAGATCCGGCGGGTGATACGTATTACATGTGGACGCATGCACTTGCTCATTATGCTTGGTACGAGATGGCGGCAGGTAACTCCTTATTTAATAATGCTGCGGCTAAAATTTTCTGGCATGGCACGGAGATGATGCATGGTATTGTCCACCGATTGAATCGCCAGAGTGTTGATAGCGACCATAGGATAGCAGCTTGCTATGGGAACTATTTCGGCGAAGCTATTGTTGCACATGTACGGCTGGAGTATAAGGGCGGTTTTCTGCGGTAGCGCGGTCTATAAACCTAAGCGGAGCGTCGTTGCGCGGATATGCGGCGCACGATATAATTATCGTATGTCGCGTGAAGTCATCAAAGTTGAGCAGTTGAGCAAGACGTACGGGTCGGGCGATAGTGCGGCGCAAGCGCTGAAAAAGGTGAGTTTTTCGATTTTTCACGGCGATTTTTTGATGATCACGGGGCGCAATGGTTCGGGAAAATCGACGTTTATGCATCAGGTGGCGATGCTGGATTATCCCACAAAAGGCAAGATTTTATTTAATTTGAAAAAGAACGATGCTGATGCGGTGAATGTTGCGGCGTTGCCGGAAAAGCAGCGGATCGAAATGCGCCTGCGCGAAATCGGCTATATTTTTCAGGAGTATGCGCTAATTCGCGAGCTGACGGCACTTGAAAATGTGATGTTGCCGCGGTTGATGTGGTGCTCGGCGCGAGTGGCGCGCGAAAAGGCGCTACGGGAATTGAACCGCGTCGGTCTGAAGAAAAAGGCGCGGCATCTCCCATCTGAATTGTCGGGCGGCGAGCAGCAGCGCGTTGCGATTGCGCGCGCATTGGTGAACGATCCGCACATTATTTTCGCCGATGAGCCGACAGCTAACCTTGATACGGTTGCGTCGAAAAATGTGATGGAGACGCTAAAAAAGATCAATGCCGACGGTATTACAGTGGTGATGATTTCGCACGAAGCGGATGAATTGCAATATGCCAAGCGGCAAATCGTGTTTGAAAACGGCGTGGTAAAAGCCGAGCGCACGCCGGCGGCAGGGGAATTATTGTGAATATCCCGAAAAATAACTTATGGCGTGAGTTTTTGCTTGGCTGGCGGCTGATGCGGCAATATATCGTGCGCGGACGGAAATGGACGTTGGCACTGACGACACTGCTGGTAGCGGTGGCGTTTATCAATTTAGCGTTTGCGTCATCACTGCTGACTGGTATCACGCATGCGATTGAGCATCAGGTCAAAAGCTTAATGGTCGGCGAGATATATCTCGACGCTAAAGAGCCGGGCAAATTTATCGCCAACGCTGATGAAAAGATTGCTGCGATTAAGCGAATCGACGGTGTACGCATGGCGGATAAGGTTCTGAGTCTCGATACGCTGCTGGTGTCTGGCGACACATATACACGCACGATGGTGAATGTTGTTGATCCGAAAACGTTTGGTGAGACGCTTGATGTCAAAAAACATGTTGAGAGCGGTACGTTTCTGGAAAACGACGACGAAATTGTTTTGGGCAGCCGGCTGCTCGTGCGGACGGCGCTTGATGGCGCAAAAGTGGGCGATACGATCTCAATGAAGATTAACGGCAAGGACATAAAAGTTAAGGTTGGCGGTATTTCTAACACGAAATATATTTACGCTGACGACGCGGCATATATTTCTCGTGCGCTGTGGCAAAAGATTTCTGGTGAAGCGCTCGACAATGTCGCTGCAGTAAAAAATGCTGCAAGCGATAATGCGCAATTCGCCGAAAAGAATGACGCAACTATGATCATCGTGCGCGCCGCGAACGGCAAAGACGATGAAATAAAAAAGGCGCTTGAAGATCTAAAATACACCGACGTGCGGATACACGACTGGCGTGATGCGGCGTCGTATATGGATACGATTTCTGGCAGTTTTATATCGCTTGATGCAATTATGCTGCTCGTGGGAATTATCATCGCGGCAGTGACGATTTTTATCGTAATTTATGTCGATATTATCAATAAGCGCCGCCAGATTGGGATTCAGCGGGCGATCGGCGTGAAACCGCGCGTGATCGTGTTTAGCTATATTTTGTTGTCGTTGTTTTATGCGGTTTGCGGCGTGGCGGCGGGGCTGGCGATATTTTTTGGCGGGCTCGTGCCGTTCTTCTTGGCGCACCCGTTTCGGTTGCCGATTGCCGATGTGACGTTGTATGTGTCGCCGCCGCAGTTAGTGTTCCGAGCAGAAATCGTTTTAGTTGTGGCAATTATCAGCGGCGCGATCCCAGCGATTATGGCATCGCGCATGAAAATGCTGGACGCGATTTTGGGGCGCGGGTAATATTTTGCGGTTAATTGCAGCTAAGCGGCTTGCCGGCTTTTAAAATGCTCCAGATATGGCGTATAATTGAGATAGTATGAAAGTCAGTCTGAATATCGTTAAAGATTTAGTTAGTTTTGAGTTGCCACCGGTAGATGAGCTGGTGGCGCGGGTGAATGCGCAGTTAGGTAGCGTCGAGAAGGTCATTGACCTGGGCGCTCAGTACAAAGACGCGCGGATCGTGCATGTTGTACAGTGCGAGCCGCACCCGAATGCCGATCGGCTACACGTGTGTTTAATAGATGATAGTGGCGCTGTTGCTAATGTGCCGCGCGATGATAAAGGCTACGTGCAAGTGGTCTGCGGTGCGCCGAATGTCCATGCTGATATGTGGGCAGTGTGGTTGCCGCCGAATAGTACGGTGCCAGCGAGCTTTGACGACGCGGAGCCGTTTGTATTGGGTGCGCGCAAGCTGCGCGGCGTGCTGAGCCAAGGAATGCTGGCGGCAGCAGATGAATTAGCGATCGGCACAGATCATGACGGTATTGTTGAAATCCGCGAGCGAGATATGCTGAAGGGTGTAGCATTGCAGGCGGGCGATAGTTTCGCGCAGGTGTTTGGCTTGGACGATGTCGTGCTCGACATTGAGAATAAGATGTTCACCCACCGGCCGGATTGTTTCGGACAATTAGGCGTAGCGCGCGAAATTTCCGGAATTTTCGGGCAGGCATTTACTAGTCCGGATTGGTATACGGTGGCGCAGGAATTTGCCGATGGCAGCGGGCTGAAGCTTGACATTTACAACGATATACCGGATTTAGTGCCGCGGTTTATGGCGGTAACGGTGAAGAACGTAGCGGTGCAGCCGAGCCCGCTGTGGCTACAGTGCCAGTTAGTGGCAATGAGCGGCAAGCCGATCAATAGCATCGTTGATGCGACGAATTACATCATGCTCATGACGGCGCAGCCGACGCATGCTTACGATTATGATAAATTGCGCGGCGGCAAGTTAGGCGCGCGTATGGCGCGCGAAGGCGAAACGATCGCGCTATTGAACGGTAAAACGTGCGCGCTTGGTACGGATGATATCGTCATCGCAGACAGCGAACGAGCGGTAGCGCTGGGCGGCATTATGGGCGGCGCGGATACAGAAGTTTCGAGTGATACGAAAAATATCGTGCTAGAGTGCGCGAGCTTTGATATGTATGCAGTGCGAAAAACTGCTATGCGCCACGGCGTGTTTACCGACGCGCTAAGCCGGTTTAACAAAGGTCAGTCGCCATTGCAAAATGCGCCCGTGTTGAAGCGGCTGATGGGTATGGTCGGCGGTGAGCAGGCAAGTGAAGTTTTCGATATTCATCAAAGTGATATTTTTGACAGGAAAGAGATTTGCGGTAAAGCTATAAAACCTACGTTTATATTTAGCAGATTAGGCATGAGGCCTGATAATGCCGAAATTGAGACTTTGTTAAAAAATGTTGAGATCGCTGTAAAAAAACATACATTATACGGCGAAGACTCCCTACAGCCGGTAGATGTTTCTGGTGATATTCGCTTGACGGGGTATGAAGTCAAACAGGAAGAGGATGCACTATATATAGAACCGCCGTTCTGGCGCACTGATATCGAATTGAAAGAAGATGTCGTCGAGGAGGTGGGGCGATTGTACGACTTCGGCAAATTACCGCGCGAGCTGCCGCAGCGTTCGACGAAGCCGGCGCTAAAAAATCCGCGCCGCGAATTGAAGCGGCAAATTCGCGAGCAGTTGTCGCGCGCCGGCGCAAACGAAGCGCTTACCTATAGTTTTGTGCACGAGCATATACTGAAGCGCGCCGAGCAACATGCAGATCAAGCGTATAAGCTGAGCAATGCGCTAAGCCCTGATTTACAATATTATCGTTTGAGCGTGCTGCCAAGTTTGCTTGACAAAGTTCATGCGAATATCAAGGCGGGGCATGATGAGTTTTGCTTATTTGAAATCGGCAAAGGACACGACGCGCGGTTGCCGCATAACGAAGATGGTTTGCCGAGCGAGCGGACATTTGTTGATGCGGTGTATGCGGCGAAGAAAGCATGCGCTAGCGCGCCGTATTATCAAGCACAGCGCATGGCGGTGCGATTGCTCAGCTCACTGGGCGTGCAGTTTGAATTAATCCCAATGGCGACTGAGAACGATGACGGTGAAGAGCTAGGCGGCGTTGAGTTTGAGGTCGCTGCGCCATTTGATTGGCGGCGAAGCGCGTGGATACTGTGCGGCAAGGAGCGGCTTGGTATTGTTGGTGAATTTAAGCAGGCAGTACGCTGTAATTTCAAGCTGCCGGAATATGCTGCTGGATTTTCGATTGATTTCGATCAGCTGTTGGCGCAGCCGCGCGATAAACAAACCTATCGGCCGCTGAGCCGCTTTCCATCGACGAGCCGCGATGTGTCGCTGCGGGCGCCGCGCGACGTATCGTATGCTGAGCTTTACCATGTGGTGCAAGCGGCAGTTGGCGAATCGGCAGGCGATATCACCGTGACGATTGAGCCGCGCGCGATTTTTCAGCCGGCGAATGATCACTCAATAAAGACGACGACATTCCGATTGCGCATGACGCATTATGAGCGCACACTGACGGATGCGGACGCGAAACCAATTGTCGACCGTGTGGCGACGATGGCGCTCGCAAAACTTGGCGCGGAGTGCGTGTAATAAAAATATAAGAGAAGGTACTACTCTTGATCTTCGCTGCGCAATGGCCATTGCGGCAAGCTGTTGCGAATCAGCACAAAGCTGCGGCGCGTCGGGCGCCCGACAAGCACGCCAAACGACGCGCCTGCGGCAATAGCGACGGAAATAAGAATAGCGCGCAGCAGCAAATCGTCTCCGCCGGGCGCATTTTCCGGTGCGATTAACCCCATTAGCCCGTTGTACAGAATTAGCCCCGGCACGAGCGGTACGATGCTAGCATTGACGATCGCAAGGCTTGGCATGTGCCAAACGCGCGACACAAGCGTGGCGATAAATCCAATCGTAATGCCGGCAAGCGCGTTAGCAGGGATTGATGAAAGCCCCGCGCTGCTGCTTGCTAAAAATGTGTAATAGCCGAGCAGTCCGGTCGCGCCGGTCAAAATAATACCGCCGAGCCGTGTATGGTTGCCAAGCGCAAACGATGCCGAAATAATGACAGCGCCTAAATATTGATAACTCGCGCTTGCAAACGTTAGGCGGTCGGGCGTTGGAATGAACGAAATGCCAAGTTTCCGGCTAGCGTATAAGCCGATGCCAACGCCGGCGACGATGCCGGTCGTCATCATGGCGACGCGCAATAGCCGTGCGCCGGCGGTAACGTAATATTCGTCGATCGCGTCTTGAAAGGCGCCGACAATCGCCATACCGGCAACAAGCAAGACGATTCCGCCGACCGTGATGAGCGTCGGGTTGACGCTTCCCATGAAGTCGACATAGCCATGGCTAACGAACCACATAAGCGCGGAAGCGAATAGCGTAATGAATAGCGATGCGACGACTTGCGTGAAAAACGGCGGTAAAGCCAACCGTCCGAGCCTTCCGAGTAGCCACGCTGTAACGGCGCCGACAAAAAATGCAATTAAGACAAGCGGCCAGGTTGCTGAGTAGAGAATCGCTGAGCCGGCGCTGATTCCGCCGCTCGCGATATAAATGACCCAGCGCGGATAACGGCGCACGCGCGATAATATTTTGTCGAGAGATTTTTCGGCATCGTCAAGCGTGAGCGTGTGGTTGGCAATTTTTGCGCTCAGGTCTTGCAATTGCTGCATGAACTGGTAGTTCGTTTCGCGCGGCGTGATTGTGCGGATTAGCGTGAGCGGTTCGCGGTCGACGCCGCGGTCTTGCGAGACGAAAATTTGCGTGTAGCTGATATCAATATGGACTTTCTGCTGGCAGTAAACATCAGTGATATTGAGCGCTAAATTCGTGACGCTATGCGCCGGCATGCCCATTGATGATAGTTGATCTGCCATCGTCATGACGAGACGCAACGCACGCATATTTGGCGTGAGCGTGTTGTCGATTTTTTCGAAATCTGCGATTTTTACCGAACCTTGCGCGGCAATAATTTTGCCGAACGAACGGCGAACCAGTTGCGTGAATGAATTCATACCGTTCATTATAGCAAGCTGCACGCAAAAAGTTACTGATGATTTTTTGTTTTTTTGCCGCCGGAACCGCCTAGCGCGCGCAGAGAGAATTTGCTATACTATAGGCTGATTATAACGAGAGGGGAATATGGCAACATCGAAAGTGCAGCGTTGGGGAATTATGACGATTTTGATCGTGACGGTAGTCGGCACGCTTGGGTCGTTTGCGGTGATGATTTTATCAATGCAAAATCAGCAGCGAATACAAGCCGACTATGAAAAAGTCAATAATGAATACCAGACGCAATTAAAAGCATACAAGGCAAAAGTGCAAGCGCAGGCAGATGAGTTGTCGGCAAAATATTACGATACATTTAAGCAGTACAGTACGCAGGCGGGCACGTATGATGTGAATAGCGTCAAAGAGTTGAAAACGGAAGATCTAGCTGAAGGCGACGGCGCGGTGATTGACGGCTCGACAAAATTTGCGGCGTATTATATCGGCTGGGACGCGAACGGTAATGTATTTGATCAGAGCATTGATGGCGGTAAATTAAAAGAGCCAACTGGAGTGGCAAGTGGGCTTGACAAAGCTGGGTTAATAGCTGGCTGGAAAGAAGGATTGAAAGGCATGAAAATCGGCGGCGGGCGCTTGCTGAGTATCCCATCTGACAAAGCATACGGTGAAGCGGGGCAAAAAGACAAAAACGGCAAGCAGACAATTCCTGCAAATATGCCGCTGAAATTTGTCGTCATGGCGATTCCGCAGCCGCCGACTATTCCTCAGCCGGACTCATCAAAACTGATGGAAGCGTATATGAAAGTGTATGGAAATCAATAGGGGGTGCAAGTGAAAAATGATATTATTCCAGTTGTGATGGTTGGTGCTGGACCAAGCGCGTTAGCGGCAGCGATTTACACAACGCGCGAAGCGATTGATACGGTGCTGTACGAAAAAGGTGTCGTTGGCGGGCTGGCAGCTATTACCGATCAGGTTGATAATTACCCGGGTTTTCCTGACGGCATTGCCGGTATGCAGCTAGCGGAACAATTGCAAAAGCAGGCGGAGCGTTTCGGCGCGAAAATTGAATACGGTGATGTGTCGGCATTGCGGCACGAAAATGGCGTGAACATTGTGACGGTCGACGGGAAGGATGTGGCGGCGCGCGCTGTGCTGATCGCGACGGGCAGTGATTACAATAAACTTGGTATTCCGGGCGAAAAGGAATTGTACGGGCGCGGCGTGCACTATTGCGCGACGTGCGATGGCGCGTTTTATAAAGGCAAGCGCTTGGCAGTTGTCGGCGGCGGTAATTCCGGCGTACAAGAAGCGATTTTTTTGACGCGGTTTGCAAGCCATATTGATTTGCTGGTGCGCAGTACGGTAAAAGCGAGCAAGTTACTGCAAGACGAATTGCAGCCGTATATTGACGATGGCAAGGTGACGGTGCATGTAAAAACAGTGCCGCAAGAAATCGTTGCAGAAAATGGCGCAGTCCAAGCAGTTCGGGCGCAGCGTGACGGCAAGCCAGTTGAATTTGCGGTTGACGGCGTATTTGTATTCATCGGGCTAAAGCCGAATACGCATTTTTTGGCGGGCAGCGGTGTTGAGCTTGACACGCGCGGACTCATCAAAACCGACGAGCACTTGGCGACGAATGTGCCGGGCGTGTTCGCAAGCGGCGATGTACGTAGCGGCGCGACGATGCAAGTCGCGAGCGCGGTCGGCGAGGGTGCGACGGCAGCGCTAAGTATTCGCGAATATTTAGATCGTAAATAGCATAGTTGTATTGTTCGTGCTAATATCCGCGCGGTTGGATATAGGTTAGGGGCAGTTAATCGCGTGTTTCGGCGTGCGCATTTATGTACGCGATACACTTGTCGGGGTAATTAGTAACAATTGCTTGCACACCCTGATGCTCTAGGCGGTGGATTGCGCTCGGACGATCAACAGTATATGCGTAAATAAAAATGCCAGCGTGCCGCGCAATTTCAAGTGCAAGCCGATGTAAATACAAGCGGTGAAAACCAACTGCCGTTAGCTTAAGATAGCGGTGATACGCGATAAATGCGAACGGGTTTTGATGATGTAAAAGCGCAAGATTAGCGCGTTTCGACCGCCGGCGAACGCGCATGAGCTCGCGTGCTTTGAATGATGAAATTAGTACCAGATCCCAATCATCGGCGCAAGTGATGAAATGCCGCCGAAGCAGCCGCACGAGCGCGTCGCCTGTGTGGCGACTTTTGATTTCAATATTAAGCAAGATTTTTCCAAAGAACTCGCGTAGCACATCTTCAAGCAGCGGCACAGGATTATCGCGCGTTAATTCCTGTATTTTTCTGTACGTCAGCGACGCGACGCTATCTGCGGCATAATGCGTGCGTAGCAGTAAGGCGTCATGGATAACAACAAGCCGATGATCAGCGGTCAAACGCACGTCAAGTTCAAGCATATCGGCGCCAGCTTCGTAGCCAGCGCGAAACGCCGGCAGCGTATTCTCAGGCGCTAAGCCGCTCGCGCCGCGATGTCCAATGACAAGCATAACGTTCCTATTATATCATTGCGGGGCTATTCGACGTATCGGCGGCGGAATGTTTCAAGCTGCCGTATCAAGTGCGGGTCGTAGGTTTCAAGGGCAACTTCGCGCGTACCAACTAGCCCCGACCCGTACATAAAATTATGCGATCCGGTAATCGCAGCTTTGCTGCCGTCCGGCATTGTTGCGATTAAAAATTTTGCATGCAGATAACAATCATGATTATATAGTGTTTTTTGCCTCGCCGTCATCATACCGAGGCGAATGAGTAGTTTATTGAGCGATGAAGCAGTGCGCCAGTGATTAAAATAAAGGACCGCTTGTTTTCGTTTTAGCGTGCGGTTGAGTGCGCCTGTCGGACAATATTGCGATACAAGTGCAATGTGCTCTGCTTGTTTTGCAAGGGCGCGCGCTCGTTTGTATATGAGTGAATTTGTCGGCAATCCATTGTCAAACAAAATTGTCGTGGTCTTCGACACGGGTGCTGAGTGGTTACGCGCCGCACCGCCGCCGCGATCAGCGCGGTAGATGTGCTGTTGCTCCTGTATGAGCCTATCGGCAAGCGCTTGGTCGGAAAAGCGAAACATATAATCGACGTTTGAAAAGCTTTCGTCGTCCATATTAACGCCGCCGCCGACGTAAGCGATATCGTCGATGACTGTCCATTTGCTGTGCGTTCGACCGGCAAACAACGTATTTGCTTTGCGCCCGAGCCAGTGGAATGATCCGCCGGCTCTTTTGATACGCCGTTCTAATTTTAACGCCTGCATGGCGCGTACCGGCTGGCGCTTCGGCGCGCGCAAAATAAATTCTTTCGGTTCGATGTAAGTAAAGGTGTCGGCGCAAATGCAGACGTCAACGCCACGTTCGGCAGCGCGTACGAGTTCGTCGACGATTGCTTGCGACCGCTCATCGTTGGCTCGGAATGTCGTCGCAATCATCGCGACGCGGTAGCGGGCTTTGGCAATTTTTTTCGCCACATCGCGCGCATAATCGGCTGCAGGTAATAATTTCGGTGAATGTAACGCGTTCATTCGTCTAGTATACTACTCTCTGCTAAAAGCTGGTACACTAGATACATAGCTAACCATGAAGGAGGTATAATGGCAGATTTTAATCAAATACTTGCGCCCGGCGATGTCGACAACGGCGTTGTTAATGTGGTGGTAGAGATTCCGCAGGGATCAAACCACAAAATCGAATGGAATCGTGACCTCGCAGTGATGCAGCTTGACCGCGTTGAGCCGGCGATTTTTGCGAAACCGACGAATTACGGATTTATTCCGCAAACGCTTGATGAGGACGGTGATGAACTAGATGTGCTCATTGTCACCGATCAGCCACTTGCAACCGGCGTATTTTTGGAGGCGAAAGTAATCGGCGTGTTGGAGTTTGTGGACGACGATGAAGTTGACGATAAGGTTATTGTTGTGCCTGCAGACGACCGCAACACTGGCAACGCGATTAATTCGCTAGAAGACGTGCCGCCGCAACTGCTCAAGCAAATTGAGCACCATTTTAACCACTATAAAGACTTGAAAAAGCCAGGCTCAACCGTCGTGAAAGGCTTCGGTGATGCTGCGCGCGCCAAAGAAATTATCCGCGCCGCTATTGAACGCTGGAATAATCGTTAGCACACTGAAATAGTAACTGTAAGGGAGGAAAAATGGATTACTATAGTAATTATGACGCATATAGCTACACAACGACAAGTACAGTGACGAGCGCCGTTGCAGGTGTGGTACTGATCTTCTCGTTGGTGGCAATGATCGTGTCGATATTGATGATTATCGGTTTGTGGAAGGTGTTCACCAAAGCTGGTAAGCCAGGATGGGCGGCGATTGTGCCGATTTATAATATGATTACGCTGCTTGAGATTGTCGGACGTCCGGCATGGTGGGTGCTTTTGACATTTGTGCCGTTCGCAAATATTTATGTGAGTATCATGGTAGCGATCGATTTGGCGAAAGCGTTTGGCAAATCGGGCGGATTCGCGGCACTCTTGATATTGTTACCACCTGTCGGCTATATGATGCTCGGTTTTGATAAGTCGGTGTATGCTGGTTCGGCCGCGGCGACGCAGCCGGCATATCCAGGCGCGCCAGCTTATCAGCCTGGTCAGTTTCAGTCGCTAGCACAACCAACGCAAGCTCCGACTCAAGGAAATAGCGAACAATCCTACCCACCGCAAGCGAAATAATCCATAATATAGAGCATAAAAATAGCCGGTACGGTAGTTGTCCGGCTATTTTTTATTTTTCCGCCGCCGCGCCGTCCGGTGAATAATTTCACCGACGTGGCCGAGTTGTCCGAGCAAGCTATTTTTACGCAGCTGCGCTTTGAATTTCATGCGCGCGTGTCCGGTGATCATATGATTGCTCCAACCTGGTTTTGGCTTGGCTTTTTTGTTGGTAAGAATTTCAATCGTATCGCCATGCTGTAATTTATAACTAAACGGCTCCATCTTGCCGTTTACCAAAAAGCCGCTTGCTTTCGCCGCCAGATCAGAGTGTACGCGGTAGGCGTAGTCAAGCGGAAACGAGCCGTCTGGTAAATCGTAGATGTCGCCCTTCGGCGAGTACACAAAAATTCGGTCGCCAAACAAATCAACTTTTAGATTTTCAGTATCAAATTCTTTGCCTTCGCGAATCAGCGCTGCCGCCGATTGTAGATGTCGGATCCAATGTAAATCTGTCGGCAGCGACGCCATCGTGCCGGATTTATAGGCGTCAGTCAGTTTTTGTTCGTTGTAGTGAAAGCTTGCCGCCAAGCCGCGCTCGGCGTAGTCGTGCATTTCGTGCGTGCGAATTTGAAATTCCACCGCTTGGCCGTTTTTTGTCGTGACCGTTGTGTGCAGGCTCTGGTAGCCGTTTGGTTTTGGCTTGGAAATATAATCCTTGATGCGCCCGACCATCGGCTCGTACATGCTATGCAGTTCGCTTAGTACGAGATAGCATGTGTCAATATCGTTGACAATAATGCGCAAAGCTATCAAATCGTAAATATCGTCGATGTTCGGCACGCGCTGCATTTTTTTGTACAGGCTGTAGGTGCTTTTCACGCGCCCGTCGATGTCGTGTGCAATATTTTCTTTAGTGAGGTGCGCGTCGACGGCGCGGCGCACTGTATCAAGTTTGCGCTGGCTTTTCTTGATGCGGCTGTCTTTGAGCGCGACGGTTTGGTTGTACTTTTCGGGCATAAGATATTTGAAGCTGAGTTCTTCAAGCTGCACGCGCAGCCGCCCCATATTCAGGCGGTCGGCAAGCGGCGCAAAGACGTTAAGCGTCTCGCGGGCAATTTTTTTCTGTTTTCCTTCGCTCTTGAACTGCAGCGTTTGCATATTATGCAGGCGGTCTGACAACTTGATAATGATAACGCGAACGTCTTGCCCGACGGCGATAAGCAACTTTGTCAGATTATCGCGTGTTGCCGGCAGGTAGCTTGCTAGATCGCGCATGCCAGCGCGCGCTTGGCTAACTTTTGTGACGCCGTCGACGAGAAACGCAATATCTTTGCCAAACAGTTCAGTAATTTCTTCAAGCGTTGCGTCGGTGTCTTCAACCGTGTCGTGCAAGACGCCTGCAACGGCTGAATCAATATCCATACCCCAGTCAATGAGTGTCGCTGCTACCTGCAGCGGATGCGAGATGTACGGCTCCCCGCTTTGGCGCATTTGCCCGGCGTGCTGCTCGGTAGCATAATCAATCGCATGCGTGAGCAGTTCGACTTGCGCGTCGGTGTAGTGCTCTTCTGCAAGTTTGATTAGCTCGTGCTTATCCATACTCTTAGTATAGCGAAAAGTTGCGAAAAATTCAGATTCGCGCTACACTAGAAGCTAAAGAGCTAGCGCTAAATCAAGGAGTGGGGATGACAGCGATAAAAATAGCAATCAATGGTTTTGATAGAATCGGGCGCAGTGCGTTCAAGATCGCGCAGGGGCGCAATGATGTCCATGTTGTCGCAATTCGGAGCGAGTACGATGTTAACACGACGGCGTATTTATTGAAGCACGATTCCGTGTACGGCAATTATGCGCGCGCCGTGAAGCCTGAGGATAATTATATTGCTGTCGGCGAATCGCGGATTGATATTGTGTCAAATTTGCAGTCAGTTAAAAAGTCGTGGCAAGACCGCATGGTTGACGTCGTGATTGATACGACAAATACCAATCCGGTGCGGTTGAAAGAGCATATTATAGCCGGCGCAAAGCAGGTCGTTGCGATGTCGACGGCGGACACGATTGAGACGATTATTATGGGCGTGAACGACGACTCGATCGGCTCGATCTCGCCGGTCGTCAGCGCTGGCGAGCCGGGTGCAGTAGCAATTGCGCCTGTACTTGCTGTACTTGAGCAAGCGTTTGCGCCGAAGAAATCAGCGCTTACGGTGATTGACGGCGGCTCGCCGGTCGACGATACGCTCCGTACGAAGCGTACGCAGCAACAGAATATTATTCCGGCGCCGTTCGCGGGGTTAACGCCGTCGCGCCAGGCGCTTGGACAGCAGACAATTGACGGCTTGTCGATCCATACGCCAGTTGCAAATGTCGGGCTGGCGGTTATTACGGCAGTGCTTGCTGCACCGACAACAATAGCGATTGTAAATCAAGTATTTGAGCGTGCTGCTAAAGAGCCGTTTTATCAGGGAATTATCAATACGACTGATAAGCCGCTCGTATCATTCGATTTGCGCGGTAGCAGCTATAGCGCGACGGTTGATACGCAGCTGACGCGCGTAATTGGCGGCGACTTAGTGCAGTTGGCGGTATGGTTTGACAGCGAGTGGGGCTATGCGAACCGTCTCGTTGAGTTGTCTGTCGACGCTGGGCGCGTGGCGCGGAATCGTGCATAATCAATAACTTTACAGGGAGAGCAATAGCGCTTATACTTACTATTATGAAATTATTTCTCGGCGCCGATCATGGCGGATACTATCTAAAAGAAAAATTGCAGGCTTATTTGACAAAGCGTGGTTTTGAATGGGAAGATGTCGGTGATAAAGAGCTTGATCCGAACGATGACTTCCCGCAGTTTGCGCAAATGGCAGCAACCAAAGTGCTGGGTGAGGATGACGCGGACGATCCGCGTGCGATTTTGATTTGCACGGGAGGTCAGGGCATGGCGATGGCGGCAAATCGCTTCAGCGGTATTCGTGCTGCAGTGATTTGGGATAAATTTGAAGCGCATGAATGCCGCCATGATAACGACGCGAATGTATTGTGCCTGCCGGCGCGCGTCGTTGATCCGCCAGGCGAAGCGCATGATAATTGGAAAGAAATCGTCGACGAATGGCTTGATACGCCGTTTGCCGGCGCAGCGCGGTATATACGGCGAAACGCAGAACTGGACAAGTTTTAATGGCGCACATCGTTCCTTGTATCACCGTAGAGTCGGAAGACGATTACAAAGCGGCAGTTGAGCGTTTGTCGCCGTTTGCAACGCGCGTACATATTGACATCATGGACGGCGAATTTGCGCCGACTAAAAGTATTCCGGTCAATAAAATCTGGTGGCCGCAGGAATGGACGGTTGACATTCACGCTATGGTGGCGCACCCGAGCCAATACGTTCAAGCGCTGATGCAAATGCGCCCGGCAACGGTGATTTTCCATGCTGAGGTAAAAGAAGATCTCACGCCGGTTATTCAACAGCTAAAGGCGGTCGGTATTCGCGCGGGCGTTGGACTGCTCAAACCGACAGTGCCAAATACCGTCACGGAATATATTGAGACAGCAGATCATGTCTTGGTATTCTGCGGTAATTTGGGATACTATGGCGGCAAAGCTAGCCTGATGCAGCTTGAGAAAGTGCGGTTAATCCGCAACATTCATCCCGACGTTGAAATCGGCTGGGACGGCGGCGCGAATCTTGAAAATGCGTTTAGTTTGGCGCAGGGTGGAGTTGACGTCATTAATTGCGGCGGTGCGATTTCGCAGGCAGCCGACGCGGCACAAGCCTACCAGCAGCTCGTGACTGAAATTAACAGAGAGAGTGTCATCTGATGGTGTACAGCGAAGCAGAAATTAAGCAGAAAGCAACACGTATGCGCCGAAATATCATTCGGATGCTTGAACATGCTGGCAGCGGGCATTCGGCAGGCGCGCTTGGCATGGCGGATTTGGTGGCAGCGCTGTATTTCGGTGTTATGAATATTGATCCAAAAAATCCCGAAAATCCGGAGCGCGATTTATTTATGCTTAGTAACGGGCATACCGTGCCCGTGCAATATGCTGCGATGGCGGAAGCGGGATTTTTCCCCGAAAGCGAGCTAATGACCTTGCGCCAGTGGGGTTCGCGCTTGCAAGGGCATCCCGAGCGCATGATGTTGCCAGGACTTGAGACGACCAGCGGTCCGCTTGGCTGCGGTGTTGCGCAAGGCGCGGGCATGGCGTATGCGCTGCAGTACCTTGATAAGCAGCGTCATCGCTGGGTGTATGTTGTTACGGGTGACGGCGAGCTTGACGAGGGCAATATTTGGGAGTCGGCAATGTTTGCCGGCAAGTATAAATTAGCGCAGCTGATTGTCTTTGTTGATCGTAATAATATCCAAATTGATGGTCCGACGGAAGATGTTATGCCGCTTGAAAATCTTCGTGAAAAATGGGAAAGTTTTGGTTGGCACGTGCAAGAAATTGACGGCAACAATGTACGTGCTGTGATCGACGCAGTGAATTTTGCAAAAGCGGTCGAAAATAAACCGTGCTGCATCATTACGCACACAATTCCCGGCAAAGGAGTTGATTTCATGGAATACGATTACGCGTGGCACGGTATCGCGCCGAATAGCGAGCAGGCAGAACAGGCGCTTGCCGAGTTACCGGCTAATCAGGAGGACGTATAAATGTACCCGCTTAACGATAATATCTACACCAATAACCCTGATGTTGAGCCAACGCGTACTGGGTTTGGACGCGGACTAAAGGCTGCTGGACAAGCGGACGAACGTATCGTTGGGCTGTGCGCTGATTTGGTAGAAAGCGTCAAAATGGATGCGTTTGCGCGCGAATTTCCCGAGCGCTATATTGAAGTTGGTATTGCTGAGCAAAATCTCGTGACGGTGGCAGCGGGATTAGCGCGCGCCGGTAAAATACCGTTTGCAGCCAGCTACGCGGCGTTTAGCCCCGGGCGCAACTGGGAACAAATCAAAACGACAGCGTGCCTGAATGATATGCCGGTGAAAATCATCGGCGGCCATAGTGGTAGTACGGTCGGCCCAGACGGCGCAACGCATCAGATGTTTGAGGATATTGCGCTTATGCGCGTATTGCCGAACATGGTGGTGATTTGCCCGGGCGATAGTATTGAAGCCGGCAAAGCAACCCGCGCGATGGCGCGCGATTCCCGTCCGAATTATTTGCGCGTAGCTCGCGAAAAAACGCCGATTTTCAGTACAAACGCTAGTCCGTTTGATATTGGAAAAGCGTATGTACTGCGCGAAGGCAGTGATGTGACGATTCTGAGTACGGGTATTGAAACGCCGTACGCACTGCGGGCAGCAGATGTGTTGGCGCGTGATGGTGTGCAGGCTGAGGTTGTACACGTACCGACAGTGAAGCCGCTTGACCGTGCAACGATTATCGCAAGTATTAAGAAAACTGGTCGCGCAGTAACGTGCGAAGATGCGCAGGCTGCTGGCGGTTTTGGCGGCGCGGTCGCTGAGCTGCTGTGCGATGAAATGCCGGCGCCTTTATTGCGTATTGGCGTGCAAGATCGCTACGGCGAGTCGGGTAAACCGCTTGAAGTCCATCAAAAGCTTGGATTAGCAGACGATACGATTGTTGTCAAAACGAAAGAGTTTATTGCGCATTGTCCGCAATATCGCGCTGGATTTTAAGTGGTAAAATATTTGATTAGCTGCGTAAATATAGCCTTTCTATTGTGGAATGATTAGTCAATATAGTTACGTCGATAAACCATAAGTGATATACTAGACGCTAGATAACCATAACAGCGTTTAGGAGAAACCTATGAGTCTGATTGCCGAACAGATCTATGAAAATACCGCGCGCGCGCGCGAACTAATGCACCGCAGTCGCCAGGAGGGCTTTGCGGTCGGGGCGTTTAACATTGACAACCAAGAAACATTGCAAGCGATTTCGCAAGCAGCGCAAAAGCTGCAAGCGCCGGTAATGGTTGAGGTGAGCGCCGGCGAAGTTAAGACGATGGGTGGCTGCCAAAACATTCGCGACATGGTGAGTAATTACCGCAATACGTACAATATAGAGATGTATATTAATCTTGACCATGCGCCAACGGTTGAACTGTGCCAGCAGGCGATTGACGCTGGGTTTGAATTTATTCATATTGATATTTCGCAGGCTAACCATAGCGCGACGCTTGAAGAAATTATCGCGAAGACGAAAGATGTTGTGGCGTATGCGCGTTCAACCGGTGCACTTGTCGAAGCGGAAGAGCGTTATTTCTTCGGCGACTCGAATGTGCACAAGGAAACAATTGACTATGAAGAGGTGAAAAAATGGAATACAAAGCCGAATGAAGCGCGCGATTTCGTGGCGGCGACGGGAATTGATACGATGGCGGTGCAAATCGGCAATCTGCACGGATTGTATCCCGTACCGAAAATTTTAGATTTAGATTTGCTGCGAGAAATCCGTGCAGCGATTGACTGTCAGATTAGTTTGCATGGCGGCAGCGGCACACCGCTCCATTATTTTGAAGATGCGGCAAAAATCGGTGTCAGCAAGATTAATATCAATAGTGATTTGCGCTATGCGTTTCGTACGACGCTTGAGAAGGTATTGCGCGAAAACCCTGATGAATACGCAGTATACAAATTGATGCCGCAGGTGTGCGCGGCGGTGCAGGCGGTCGTCGAGGAGAAGATTCAGGCGTTTGGCAGCGTAGGTAAGGCGGCGTAAGTGGTAAAAGTTTTAGCGATCGGCAAGGGGACGCAAGACGTATTTTTGCGCAGCGACGAGTTTGACCCGCACACGCGCGGCAAAAAAGTTTATACTGAAATCCCGCTCGGGCTCAAAATGGAAGTCGACGACGTTACGTTTAGTACGGGCGGTAATGCGACGAACGTGGCAACAACGCTAGCGCGCCAGGGGATTGAGACAGCGTATATGTGGGGGCTGGGTGAAGATCCGGCGAGCCAGTCAATTTTGCACGAACTTGACCGCGAGGGCGTTGACACGCGCCATGTTGTACAAGATCCGCATTATCAGTCAGGTTACTCGGTGATTATGATTGCGACGAACGGTGAGCGTACGATTCTCAACCACCGCGGTAATGCGTTTGGGCGCAGCGGGCGGCATAATTTTAATCTATCGGCAATTGAGGGGTACGATTGGATTTATCCGACGAGTTTAGGTCATGGCGGTTTGAAATTGCTACGCGAAATTATTGATGCGGCAGAAAAATATGGCGCGAATGTGATGCTTAATCCGGCTGGTCCGGAGTTGGCGGAAAAAGACAAATTAATTCCGCTGCTTGAAACGGTTGACGTGCTCATTACAAATAAAGAAGAGATGCAGCAGCTGGTGAGCGGCAAGACTTGCGAGGAGCTGGCGCTGCACGCGCTGAATTATGTGCCAGTTGCAATTGTGAGCGACGGTCCGAATGGCGTAGTCGCGACCGACGGTAAAACGATTGTGCGCGCTGGTATGTACGAGGATGTGCCGGTGGTCGATCGGACAGGCGCGGGCGATGCATTTGCGAGCGGCTTTCTGAGCCAATGGGCGCGCGGCAAAAGTCTGAAAGATTCAATTATTTTCGCGAGCGCAAACAGCACGAGTGTCGTGACAAAAATCGGCGCTAAAGCCGGCATTTTGCGCCGCGGCGTGCATTTGCACGATATGCCAATTAGCGAAAAACCAATTGCAAGATAGGGGGAGGCGATGAAGTATCAAATTTGCGTATCGGGTGCGGCATCTGGCGAAACTGTGATGGCGTCGAACGATTTAGCGTTTATGCTTGGCGCGGAGATTGCGCGCGCCGGTAAGACATTGCTAACGGGCGCGACAACCGGATTGCCGCATGCTGCTGCGCGCGGATTCAAGAGCGTTAGTAATACTAAAGGCGTGTCGGTAGGGTTTTCGCCGGCGAGTAGTTTTCGCGAGCACGTATCGACCTACCGGCTGCCGACTGTAGAGTTTGACTATATCAATTTCACCAGTATGGAATACGTCGGGCGCGACGTGTATTTGGTGCGCAGCGCCGATGCAGTGATCACGATCGGCGGGCGCATGGGCAGCTTGCACGAGTTTTCGACGGCGCTTGAAAGCCGCAAAGTGTGCGGCATCTTGGTGGGCAGCGGCGGGTTGGCGGATTACGCGGCGCAGTTGCTTAAAAACGTTGAAGCGCCAGGCGCGAAAGACGTCATTTATGACTCCGATCCAAAACGCCTAGTGGCGCACGTGATCGAAACGCTTGACAAAAAGTACGCCGATTTTGAGCATGACGGCACCGACTCGCAGGTGAGCGCGAAGCATAATGGGTAGGGTTAATTGACATTACAGCAAATGACGTATATCCTGCTAAATAGGCGTTAACATTTTCTGTCAAATAAAAGGAGAGGCAAAAAATGAAACCACAGCACGGCACATCGACGCATAGTCATCGCAAATACAAAGCGGCAATTGTTATTTTGTCGGTTTTTCTCTTGTTGGCGCTGGCATATATTGTTTATACCACGATGAAAGACCATTCGCCTCAGAGTACGACCTCAGGCAGCGGTTCGTCGTCAGTTGCTAGGTCGAATGAAAAGCAGGCGAAGGCACCCCAGACGAAGGAGGTGTGTGCTACGAATGAAAAACTCTGCATGAAGTATCCGGGCAACTGGGACGTAGAGACCGAAGATGTAGTACTGCACCCTACTGGCGTGCAATCAAGCGAGTCGCATCATGCCGATAAAATCACTTTTACTCATCCAAGCGGCTTAAAACTGGCGTTTGCTAGCGGGTTAACTGCTTTAGGAGGGGCGTGTACGGAAAATGATAATAAACTTTCGGTCGATATTGTACGCAAAGAAGCGACCAGCCTCAAGGGGTATCGGGCGTTTGTGCCAGCCGAGTACGCTACATATGTCGACGATTCAGTCTTTGCGGTTGCGATGGTTGTTCCGAACGATGATGAGACAGAGTTTACTCCGAACATTGGTTTGTCGAACTCTAGCAAGTTAATAAATAGCAGTCAGGCTAACAGGTGCGATATCAGAGGAGTCGGTATTGTTGTTGCGAAGAATGTCAATATGAGCTCAAAAACTTCTGGCAATTCAGACCACGGCAGCCTATTTTTGGGCACAAAAGAGCTCAGCGGCTACACGGCTAGTTTCCAGAATAAATCATACAAAACACGCGAAGAGGCAAAGCGGGCTTTCAAGGGTGATGACTATAAACAGGCTTTCGAAATAGCTCGCAGCGTCTATTACAAGTAGGCGTGTCGAAATAAGATGATTCAGAGGTAAACTATGGACAATCAACCAATGAACCAACCAACGCATCCAGCTGGCGGCGATGTTCAGCCGCAAGATCCACCAGCGGCGCACCCGCCGTATCAGTCACCGGCGATGCCGCCTCGTCCGCGCGGCATAAAAACTTGGCAGATCGTCAGTATTACGATTGCCGGTGCTGTTGTCGCTATCGTTGTTATTATCGTTGGAGTTATCGCGCTGAGCGGGAGTATGAACCGCGCAGTCAAAGATGCAAAGGATTATTACGACAGGAAAACCGAACCTTATACAAATCCCGCAAAGCGCAAAACCTACACAAACGATACGATTTCATTCGGATATCTTAGTAGTCTGCAAGAAATGTCGCTTGAGGGTTGGAACTACACTGTCCGCAAAGGAACGATTAGCGATCGCCGCGTTTTTGGCGATAAAGATATGAATTATCTCGTCGTTTATACGCAAATTAAAGACGATGGGCATCCGGCTGGCATGTCTAAATCGCAGATGAAAAGCGAGATAAATTCGTTGTTCGAGCAGGCTCAGTCTGGCGGCAGCGGTCTTACTGATGTGCTGCGCCACGAGCAGCTTATTTGCAAAAAACATGAGCCGGATGATTTCTCTGATCTCACTGCTAGTACAGGCGAAATTGCAGACGGTACGCCCGTGGTGGGTTTCCGCTATATGTGCGACTCGCGGGTGGAAAATGGGGACGATAAGATAGAAACCTACCAATCGACATGGTATGACCACAGGGGCAGGCTGAATACGATTACGGTGAGTGCAAATACTAGAGCGAAAAACAAGTACGGCAGCGATAATATACATATGCCTGGACTGACGGCGCGCCTGCGATAGCGGCAGGTTGGCAGATTATGGCGGCGTAGTTGCGCAGAGATATTAAAGCATCGGGTATAAGCGATTTGCAGCTCCTACGAAGTAGAGCGACCAATAATTTGATGGTTGCGCTGTAGTGTATATGGTTATACAATAACAGCAGAAAGGTATATAAGATATGAAAAGAAACAAGATTAAGACATCACCCGTTAAGAAAAAAACTAAGCGGCGAAAAGTACTCGTTATTGCGGTTGTAGCTCTAGCAGTTGTGCTAGTTGCTGCGCTAGGGTTCTTCGCGCGGGATATGTTTACTGCAAAAAAGACAGATAATACAACGGCGAAAACAACTAAGACGGCTAAGGCGACCGAAACGTCAGATAAAAGTAAGACAGCAAAGCCAAAAGAAACTCCTGCGCCTGCTCAAACACCCCAGCCGAAGGCTGATCCTAATAGCGGCTATGTCGTTCTTGATGATTGGGGCGTGCGGTTTAAGCCGAGTGCCGGCGATACGTTTACGTTTGAAAAAGTACCAGGCTTAGATGCGTATGATTTTCGAACGCAGCGACAGACAGACCTAGGTGGCGATTATGTAAAAAGGAATAAAGACGGAACGTATATGTGCAAATTCCATAGGATTATTCGCTATGTGGCAGGTACAGTAGATGCTGCTCGAAAACCGGGAATTGTTGGCAGTATTAACGGCTACGATTATCTTCATATGACTCCACAGGCAGCGTGCGGAACAACAACCGCTGAGCAGCAAGTCGAAGTGGCGGAAAATTTTAAAGTCAATGCGCTTTTGAAGACTATTGAAGCTAAGCAGTAAATTGTTCAAGCAGTAGTTGTGAACGAATGAAACCAAGAGGGCTGGGAATTAGTTTTTCGGTGTTAGCGGTATCTGAGCGTGATAGTGCGGCTGTATCTGCATTGCGCAAGCTTGTTATAATAGCTGCATGAATCACTTCATTCTTCATTCCGATTACCAGCCGACCGGCGATCAGCCGCAGGCTATTCGGCAGCTTGTTGGCGGTTTGCAGTCGGGCGAGCGCGAGCAAACCCTGCTCGGCGTGACGGGCAGCGGCAAGACGTTTACGATGGCGAACATCATTGCTGAACGTAATGTGCCGACGCTGATTCTTGCGCATAATAAGACGCTTGCGGCGCAATTATTTAGCGAGTTTAAGCAATTTTTTCCCGAAAACGAGGTTCACTATTTTGTCAGTTATTTTGATTATTATCAGCCGGAGGCGTACATTGCGTCGAGCGATACGTATATCGAAAAGGATTCGGCAATCAATGAAGAGATTGACCGCCTGCGCCATGCTGCGACCGATGCGTTGTTGACGCGCCGCGATGTAATTATTGTCGCGAGCGTCAGCTGTATTTACGGTTTGGGTAGCCCGAGCGATTATTACGATTTATCAATTACAGTGAAAACGGGCGAGCGGCGTTTGCAGGATAAATTTCTGCGCCAGCTAATGGATATTCAATATCACCGCAACGACATTGATTTTGCGCGGGGCACCTTTCGCGTGCGCGGCGATGTGGTCGACGTGTTTCCGGCGAGCGGCGAGACGGCGTATCGCGTGGAGTTTTTCGGCGACGACGTTGATCGGATCACGCATATTGACCCGCTGACGGGCGAAATCATTGACGAGCCAAACCAATTCACATTATTTCCGAGCAGCCACTATGCTACGCCGAAGCAGAAGATTCAGGCAGCGATTGAGGGAATCCGTCGCGAATACGACGAGCGCGTGGCGTGGTTTGAGGCGAATAATAAGCTACTGGAAGCGCAGCGTTTGACGCAGCGTACAAAATATGATTTGGAAATGCTTGAACAAACTGGATTTGTGAAGGGCATCGAAAACTATAGTCGATATCTAACGAACCGCGAACCAGGCGAGCAGCCAGCGACGTTGCTTGATTATTTTCCAGATGACTTTTTGATGATGGTTGACGAAAGCCACGTGACTGTACCGCAGGTGCGCGGCATGTATAATGGCGACCGTGCGCGCAAAGAGGTGTTGGTGCGGTACGGATTTCGGTTGCCGAGCGCGCTTGATAACCGCCCGCTTCGTTTCGATGAATTTGATCGCCACATCAACCAGGTGATTTACGTTTCGGCGACACCGGGCGACTATGAGCTGGAGCGATCGCCTGCGCCGGCGCAGCAGGTGATTCGCCCGACAGGTTTACTCGACCCTGAAATTAGCGTGCGCCCGACGGACGGGCAAGTCGACGATTTGGTTGCTGAAATCAAAGACCGCATTGATAAAAAGCAGCGCGTACTTGTGACGACGCTGACGAAGCGTATGGCAGAAGATTTGTCGAGTTATCTGACGGATATGGGCGTGAAAACAGCGTACATTCACAGCGAAATTGACACGTTGGAGCGCGGTGATATTTTACGAGACTTGCGTATGGGCGTGTATGATGTTTTAGTTGGCATCAATTTACTGCGCGAGGGAATCGACTTGCCGGAGGTGAGTTTAGTTGCAATCATGGACGCCGATAAGGAAGGCTTTTTGCGCAGCGAGCGTTCTCTGATTCAGACGATCGGGCGTGCCGCCCGCCATGTCGATGGCGCGGTTATTATGTACGGTGATACGATTACCGATAGTATGCGTGTAGCGATCGACGAGACCAAGCGCCGCCGTAGTATTCAGCAGGCATATAATCAGGAGCATGGCATTACGCCGCGGGGAATTACGAAAGCGATCGACGAGGGATTACGCGCGATTATTCCACAAAAAGAGGACAAAAAGCCGATGCTTGACCTCAAGAAAATTCCAAAAGATGAATACACAAGTTTAGTTAAAGACCTAACAGGGCAAATGAAGCTGGCGAGCGCAAACCTGGAATTTGAACGTGCCGCTGAACTGCGCGATTTGATTGCAGAGATTAAACAGAAGATGTGATTTTAGGCGGTAATAACCGCTTTCCGGCGTCCCAAGTGTAGAATAACCTCTATGCTTGGGGCTCCCTTTTCATATCTTTTGCAGTTATTCCTGCGATAAAATGTACAGCGTATACGCCGGCAGCGAAAAATGTGCGGTGGAATCCTTATCGGTGTGAATGATACTTTGATGCCCGCCGCGAAAATCCTTGCTGTACCCGCGCCAGCTGCTGTTAAATCGAATATGCCATTTGCCGCCGAGCGGAAATTGCATAGCGTAATGGCCGTAATCGGTGTTGCTGAAATTAGCGATAACAATCACATCGTCGCCTACGCCGCCGTTATTCCATCGGTGATAGCCAATGACAAGCCCGTCGGTGTTAACGTGAAAGAGCGCGGTTGATTGCCCTTGTAGCCCGCCAGTATGTCCGTAGCGGTTGTGCCGCAAATCAAGCAAATGGCGGTGTGCTGTCACGATACCGGCGTATTTTTCGGTTTTTTGCCATTCAAGCGCCGCCCAATCGTTGAATGAACCGTCTTGCAAGAACTCGCTGCCTTGCAGGAGCATTGGAATACCGGGAGACGTCAGCGTAACAGCGTTTGCGAGTAATGTTTTTTCGCGCGCGAAGAGCGTGGCGCCGCCTGCGGGCGCGACAGCTTCGTTTAGCCGAACTGAGCCGTTAGCGGCAGTATCGTGCGAATCGCTGAAAATTGTACGCGCAAAGGCGTCGCTGCCGTAAGCATGGTTGAACTCATATTGGATGCCGTCTAAATTTGGCTGGTCGGTTGATAGCCCGAGCGCGGCGCGTAAAGCATGCGGAAAGCCTAGCTCCCACTGGCTATCAAACCCGCAGCCGCCATCAAGCCGCGGCGCGACGATCTGCGGGTTACTTGCAGAATCTTCAGCGACGATGAGCGAGTTAGGCTTAATTTTGTGCGCTAACGATACGATATCTTGCAGCAAACTCCAAGCGTCGCTAATGTCGTGGTCGGGGTCGTTGTCGCGCCCGGCAGTATTGCGCATGTAAATCGTACTATCAACGCGCAAACCGTCTATATGATATTCAGCGAACCACATTGCGACGTTATCAAGGATAAATTGGCGTACTTCCGGCCGCCCGTAGTCGGGTCGTCCGCCCCACGGCGTATCGCCACGCTCGTCATTATAAAAATAGATGCCGCCGCGATCATTCTCGCTCCAGCCGTCAAAGCGCCACAAATCAGTATTGCCGTAAAAATGGTTGTACACAACGTCAAGAATGACGCCGATGCCGTGCTGATGGCAGGCGCGCACGAATTTCATCAATCCATGCCGTCCGCCGAGCATGCTTTCGACACTGAAAATATGATTTGGCGCATAGCCCCAACCGTTGCTAAACGCCATGCTTGTAACTGGCATAAGTTCAATAATATTGATACCGAGATCGCGCAAATAATCAAGTTTTTCAATCGCAGAATCAAATGTACCTGAGGTCGCGGCATCGGGACGGTTGAATGTGCCGACATGTAGTTCATAAATGACTTGGTCATGCTTTGGCGGCATTACAAAATTGTCGCCCTGCCAGTCAAACTCATTGTCGACAATCACCGAGAATCCTTTGTCGCTTGACGTAATAGCCCGAGCGCGCGGGTCGTTTCTTTCAAGCAAGCGTCCGTCTGGTGTCTCAATGATGTATTTGTACTGGTGTCCTGGTTCTGCGCCGTGAATCAGTGCAAACCAATAGCCGTCGTCCTCGCTGGTAAGCGGCTGCTTGCCGTTCGGCGTGAATGTGCCGTCAATGTAAACTTGTTTGGCGAACGGCGCCCACACGCGAAACTCCGCGCCGCCTCTGTGCGTGATGACGCCCAGGTTCTTTTTGATTTGATGTGCCATTTTCTCAAATTATACCATAAGCGGTTATCTCAGGCAAAAACGATTACCATCTGGCGCAATTTTGCGTTATACTAAGGGTTGATGAGTACAATTACTACCGATGATGTGCACCATCTGGCACAGTTAAGCAGTTTGCAGTTATCTGATAGCGAGGTTGAAAATCTACGCGCAGATCTCGAAAATATTATCAACCATATCAATCAGCTGAACGAAGTCGATACGAGTGGCGTCGAACCGACATATCAAGTGACGGGGCTTGAAAACGTGTGGCGTGGCGACGAAATTGACGCTGGCAGCGTAACGCCGGAGCAACTGCTTGATCTGGCGGCAGAACAGAGCGGCCATTGCGTAAAAGTACCAAAGGTGTTATAAAATATGAAAATTGCGGAATTAGTACAGCAAATCGCGGCGCGTAAAACAACAGCGCGCGAGCAAGTCGAAGCGTCTATTGCTAAAGCACATAGCGTTGAAGAATATCATGCGTTGTTGAGTTTGACCGAAGAGCGGGCGTTGGCGCGTGCTGACGAGATTGATGCAAAAATTGCGAATGGCGAAAACGCGGGCGTACTGGCGGGCGTACCATTTGTGGTAAAGGACAACTACTTGGCGTTTGGTGCGCCGACGACAGCGGCGAGCAAAATGCTTGAACACTTTAACGCGCCGCTGCAGGCGACGGTCGTCGAAAGGCTTGAGGCGGCAGGCGCAATTTGTATTGGCAAATCAAATATGGATGCATTTGCGCATGGCGGTAGTACCGAGAATTCGGCGTTCGGTGTGACGCACAATGCGGTCGATACAACAAAGGTTGCGGGCGGCTCAAGCGGCGGATCGGCGGTTGTGACGGCACTTGATGTCGTGCCGTTTGCGCTTGGCACCGACACGGGTGGTTCAATTCGCCAGCCAGCTAGCTTCAACGGCGTACTTGGATTTAAGCCAACCTATGGACTGAGTAGCCGCTACGGTGTCGTGGCAATGGCGTCAAGCACCGACACAATGGGCTGTTTTGCTAAATCTGCCGACGACATTGCACTGGTTACGAGCGTGATGGCGGGGCGCGATTCGCGTGATATGACGACACTGCCAGATTATTTTGAAGTGCAGCATGATGTGTCAAAAAACTTGAGGATCGGTATCATTCGCGAAACAATGACTGACGACGTCGATACGGATGTGCGTGCGGCAGTGAATAACTACGCTGATGCGTTGCGCGCAGCGGGGCACACGGTTGAAATGGTCGCTATGCCGAGCATTAAGCATGCGCTTGCAATTTATTATATCGTTGTGCCGGCGGAAATTTCGTCGAACTTAGCACGTTACGACGGCGTGCGCTACGGCCACCGTGCCGAAGGCGTGAAAACGCTAGCAGAACTGTATGGGCGTTCGCGCGGCGAAGGTTTTGTTACCGAAAATAAGCGCCGTATTATGATCGGCAGCTACGTGCTGAGCAGCGGATTCTTTGATGCATATTATTTGCAGGCGCAAAAAGCGCGAACCGTGCTTATCAATGAATTTAATACACTATTTGAGCAGTATGATTTCTTGTTGATGCCGACCGCGCCGACGCCAGCGTTTGGTATTGGCGAGAACACGGATGATCCGGTTAAAATGTATTTAGCGGACGTCATGACTGTGCCGCCGAGTTTGGCGGGTTTGCCGGCGCTGAGTGTGCCGGCGGGTGTGAATGCGCAAGGGTTGCCGATTGGCGCGCAGTTGGTCGGCCGTGCTAAGTCGGATGCGGCGCTGATAGCGCTTGCGGGCAGTGTGGAGGCGCGGGTATGAATAGCTTCGCGATTTGGTTTATTCTGATTGCTATTTTGATTTTGGCGGTCGTTGGGATTCTGTATTTGGCGTTTGCACGCGCCACGCCAAAACTTAACGTAACGAAGTTTCGCACGCAGTGGTTGGCAATTGAGAATGGTTTTTCAAAAAGTAATCCGGCGAGCTGGCACGTTGCAATTTTCAATGCCGATAAACTCGTTGACAAAGCTCTGCGCGAAAGCAGATATAAAGGCGAGACGATGGGCGAGCGTATGAAATCGGCGCAAGACACTTGGTCGCATCCGAATCATATCTGGGGCGCGCACAAAATTCGTAATCGCCTGGCGCACGACACCGAGGTAAAACTTTCGCACGATCTCACCCTGCGCGCATTATCAGCCTATAAACAAGCATTGAAAGATTTAGGAGCGATTTAATGGCAGCATCCGCAGAAATATTGCAGAAATATGAAATGACAATCGGCATTGAGTGTCACGTCCAACTTGCGACCGATACGAAATTGTTTAGTTCAGCAGACAACGATGCGCGCGAGGCGGCACCGAATACCAAAGTTCATCCGATTGATTTTGGGCTGCCGGGCATGCTACCGGTACTGAACCGGCATGCGGTTGATTTAGCAATCCGCGCCGGAAAAGCTCTTAACGCGCCGATTGCGAACGTGTCGCGCTTTGATCGTAAGCACTATTTTTATCCTGACCTGCCGAAAGGTTATCAGACAAGCCAAATGTATCAGCCGATTATTCTTGCCGGCTACGTTGATGCGCCGCTTGAGGATGGCACAGTAAAACGCGTGCGTATTGAGCACGCGCACATGGAAGAAGATGCGGGTAAGTTAACACACCACGATAACTATTCGCTCGTTGATTTGAACCGCGCTGGCACGCCGCTCATCGAAATTGTGTCTGAGCCGGATATGCATTCGGCGGCAGAGGCGCGCGCCTATGCGACGGAGTTGTACCGTTTAATGACATACGCAGGCGTGACATATGGTGATTTATACCATGGTAATATGCGGTTTGACGTAAATATTAGTATCGCGCCGAAAGGTTCAACGAAACTTGGCAAGCGCGCCGAGGTGAAGAATCTGAATAGTTTTCGGAGTGTTGAGCACGCTGCGCAGTATGAATTTGAGCGCCAGGTTGCATTAGTTGAAGCGGGCGAGCCGGTTGTGCAGGAAACCCGCGGTTGGAACGACGACAGAGGGGTAACGACGAGCCAGCGTAGCAAAGAGGATGCGCAGGATTACCGTTATATGCCCGATCCCGACATTCCGCCGATCGTTTTGACTGATGAAGAAATTGCCGATATTCAAGCCGGCATGCCGATGTTGCCGGGCGAATATCGTAAGTCATGGACTGATTTAGTACTTGATAAATCGGTAGTCGATACGATTTTAGGTCATCAGGAAGTTGCCGATTTATTGCAGCAAGCGTATCGCCTGGCAGATTTGGATCAAGGAGGTGCACTGAATGAACTGGGCATGGATAAACAAGTCTACGCGGCGCTGATGCGCCGGATCTTCAACTGGTTTGCGTCAACGCCTGATGAGATGATTGATCTTGCGCGTATTCGGTCTGGCTTGGTTGAGCCGCGCCGTCTCGTCCGCTTAGCGCTGTTGGCAGAAAAAAACGAAATTAGCTCAAATAACGCCAAAGAGATTTTCCTCTTTTTGTTCGACGAATCGTTTGCCGGCAAGATGCCGCGCGACATTGCTAAAGAGAAGAATTTATTGCAAGTGTCGGATGAAAGTGCTATCGCTGCTATTGTCGACGACGTTATGAATGATCCTGCGAGCGCCGCCTCAATTGCTGACATTAAAGTGGGCAAAGATAAAGCTATCGGCTATCTTGTCGGTCAAGTTATGAAGCGGTCGAAAGGGCAAGCGAACCCGAGTTTGGCGCAGAAATTAATTCGAGAAAGGTTATAAATGATGAAACGACCAACCAAAGCTATTATTGCTGCCGCCGGATTCGGTACGCGCTTTTTACCGCAGACTAAGGCGATGCCGAAAGAAATGATGCCGCTTATTGATAAGCCGATCATTCAGTATGTCGTTGAAGAGCTAGTCGACGCGGGCATTAAAGATATCATCATCGTTGGGAGCGCGAGCAAGCGTGCAATTGAAGATCATTTCGACTTGCCAAACGAAGATCTGCTCGCAAATTTGCGAGCAGGCGGCGACAAGAAAAAGCCATTACTTGACCAGGTTGAGGCGATTGCAAATCTGGCGAATTTCGTCTATCTGCGCCAAAAAGGCGCGTATGGCAACGCGACGCCGATTCAGTGTGCGGCGCATTTGATGGGCAGCGAGCCGTTTATCTACACCTGGGCGGACGATTTTTTTGTCAGCCGGCCAGGTGTTACGAAACAACTGATTGAGACGTACGAGCGCTACGGCGGCAGCGTACTTGCGTGCAAACGTGCCGAGAAGGATGATGAGTATGACAAATACGGTTTCGTTAGCGGTGCGACAGAACAGACGGGCGAGGTTAAAGTCGATCGTATTATCGAAAAGCCGGGTAAAGCGAATGCGCCGAGCGAACTCGGCAGCGTAAGCGAATTTCTGTTTACGCCGGAAATATTTGATTATCTAGAAAAAGCGCACGCTAGCTTTGACGGGCACGGCGAGTTCATGATCCAGCCGATCGTGCAAGCGATGATTAACGACGGCTGGGGCGTGTATGCGCGCGAAATCACCGACGGCAAGTTCTATGATACGGGTGACAAGCTTGAATATTTGAAAACAATGATTGATTTCGGACTTGATCATCCCAAGCTTGGTTCGGAGCTTCGCGAACATTTACTGCGGCGCGTGGCGGAATTATCTGAAATATCCGAGTAAACCCTTGCATATTCTTGCAAAATGCGCTATAGTTATAGGCGTAACCATTTTGGTTTGTCATTAATAAAATAAAAAGGAGCATGCGCATGATATGGGCGCAAGTACTGGTCATTATTTTGTCGGTATTTTTAGCAGTGTTCTTGTTACTGGCGATTGTGCTGGCGATAAAACTTATCAAGCTAACCCGGCAGATTAAGCGCGTCACCGACGTAGCGGAGCGTACAGCGGTGAAATTCGAAACCATCGCCGGTAATGTTGCGGCAGTTACGTCGCCGATGGCGCTATTAAAAATTATCACACGGTTTATTAAACGAGCAAAAAAATAAAGGAGGAATTATGTCAAAAGGTAAATTTGCACTCGGAGCACTGTTTGGGGCGGTCGCTGGCGTGATCGCTGGCGTATTGACTGCGCCAAAATCAGGCAAGGAGACGCGCGCCGACCTAAAGGCAAAAGCAGACGAACTGAAAAAAGATACTGATAAGGCAGTCGACGAAGCCAAGAAAAAAGGCGAAAAAGTCTACAAAGACACGAAAAAACATGTCGAAACCGCTGTCGAAGAGGGGCGCAAAACAGTTGATGATTACCGCGAGCGTGCTGGTCGCGCAGCTGCGAGCGCAAAAGAAGAATTTAGCAAAAGCGCGCGCGAAACGCGAAAAAAGTAGCAGCAGAACTCTTGCCGTTTTGACTGTATGCGCCGGCGTTAATTCCGGCGTATTTTATTGTGAAAACGATCTATTTCGCGTACACTAGGGCTATGGCAAAACAGCAGAATATCGTGAAACGGATCGTGCAGAAAATCGCGCATGATAACGAAGTCGGTGCGCGCAAGGGCGTACTTGAGGATTTGTTTAACGACTTTAATACGAACCGGGCGCAGGTTTATAAATTTAATTTTATACGCGGCATATTTTTCGGGCTTGGATCGGTGCTGGGCGGCACAGTGCTGATTGCGGGCGCTATTTGGCTGCTGAATCTAACAGGACAATTCATTCCGGGCATCGCAGGGTTTGTCGATGAAATCGTACGAATCGTGCAGGCGCGCCACTAAAGTATCGTTGATTTTACTACAAAGAAGCTCGTGAAACCGCCAGGCAAAAGCGGTATAATGAGAGGTAATCTATGGGGAGTACACAGACGAAACAAGCGGCGAAATCATTGCAGCCGAGCGATTTTGTTCACCTGCACAACCATACGTATCATTCGGTGCTGGATGGATTGACACGCATTGGTGATTTGGTTGACAAGGTGAAAGAGTTCGGCATGGAAGCAGCGGCGGTGACTGATCATGGCACGATGAGCGGAATCTTAGAATATTATAAAGCCGCTAAAGCTGCCGGCATCAAGCCGATTCTCGGGATTGAGACGTACGTGGCGGCGCGCTCGCGTTTTGACCGCGATCCCGCAAAAGATAAGCAGCGCTTTCACTTAACTGTGCTTGCAATGAATAACACTGGTTTTCATAATTTGATGAAGCTATCAACGCGCGCCAATCTTGAAGGCATGTACTACAAGCCGCGCATAGATCACGATTTACTTGAAGAGCTAAACGAGGGTTTGATCGTGTTGAGCGGCTGCGCCAGCGGTGAAATCGGCGTGGCGCTGAAGGAAGATGATTACGCGCGCGCCAAAGAAACTGCTGCGTGGTATAAATCAGTACTTGGCGACCGCTATTACCTAGAGTTGCAGGATCACGGTCATCCGAAATCAAACACGCATTGGGATGTGCAGGCAAAAATTAACGAAGGACTGATTAAGCTGTCGAAAGAGCTTGCTATTCCGATGGTCGTTACCTGCGACGGGCACTATCTGACGCATGCCTATCAGGATGCGCATGAGATTTTGCTGTGCGTCGGTACGGGCGCGTATCTGAGCGACGAAAAACGCATGAGCTTGAAAGATTTCGAGCTGCACTTAACTGATCCGCGCGACATCATTGATCATTGGGGCGGTGAGTTTCCCGAGGTAATTACAAACACCAAAGCCGTAGCTGATCGGTGTAATGTCGAAATTGAACTCGGGCGGATTTTAATTCCAAAATATCCGCTGCCTGATGGCGAAAGCGAGCATTCGTATTTGCACAAGCTCGTCTATCAGGGTTTGGCGCGCCGCTATAATGACAAAACTGCCGACGAAGTTGAGTCGATGACAGTTGACGACATTGCGGCAATTCTTACGCCTGAGGTGCGCGAGCGTGTTGAGATGGAGCTTGGCGTTATGGCGAACATGGGGTACGAGGGCTATTTTTTAATCGTGCAAGATTTTATCAACTGGGGCAAGTCTCAGGGGATCGTATTTGGTCCAGGGCGAGGAAGCGCAGCGGGCTCAATTGTGGCATACGCGCTTAATATTACTGACCTCGATCCATTGAAATACGGACTGCTGTTTGAGCGTTTTCTCAATCCTGACCGTATCTCTATGCCTGATATTGATGTTGACATTCAAGATACGCGCCGCGATGAAGTAATTCAATACTGTGCAAATAAATACGGCGAAGATCATGTCAGTAATATTGCGACGTTCGGTAAGATGTTTGGGCGCATGGCGGTACGCGACGTAGCGCGCGTGCTGGAAGTGCCGTATGCTGAAAGCGACCGGCTTGCAAAATTGGTGCCACCGCCGGCGCAGGGCCGCCACATTCCTCTGAGCAAGAGCATTGTTGACGATGTTGATTTGAAAAATGAATACGAAAACAACCCGACCGCTAAGGAGGTCCTTGATTATGCGATTCAGCTAGAGGGGACGATTCGCAGCCATGGCGTGCACGCCTGCGGCGTGGTGATCGCGCCTGACACGCTTGTCAATTATATTCCGCTTGAGATGGCGCAAAAAGGCGTGGTTGCGACGCAGTTCCCGATGGGTGAGGTCGAAGAGTTAGGGCTATTGAAAATGGATTTTCTTGGGTTATCAAACTTAACGATTATTAACAATGCGATGCGTATTATTCGCAAAGTGTACAAAGAAAATATTGACCTAGCATCACTGCCGCTTGATGATAAAGAGACGTATGAGCTGTTCCAGCGCGGCGACACGACAGGCGTGTTTCAGTTAGAGTCGGCGGGCATGAAACGCTATCTGCGGGCGCTCAAACCGACGCATTTCGAAGATATCATCGCCATGGTGGCTCTGTACCGCCCGGGACCGATACAGTTTATTGATAGCTTTATCCGCCGCAAGAACGGCGAAGAGCCGATTACCTACTTGCACGAAGGTATGCGTAATTCGCTGGAAAACACTTACGGAGTTTTGGTTTACCAAGAGCAGTTCATGCAGATTTCTAAGGAATGGTGCGGCTTTACTGGTGGTCAGGCTGATACGCTGCGCAAAGCGGTCGGTAAGAAAAAAATCGACCTAATGAAAAAGGTTAAGCCGGAGTTCGTCGAGGGCGCGGTCAAAGTTGGCGGCGCCACGCGTGAAATGGCGGAGACATTTTGGAGCCAGCTAGAGGAGTTTGCGAACTATTGTTTCAATAAGTCGCATGCGGCGTGTTATGGTTTGATCGCATATTGGACAGCATACTTGAAGGCGCATTATCCCGACGCATTTATGGCGGCATTGATGACGAGTGACCACGATGATATTGATCGCTTGGCAATAGAAATTACCGAGTGCAAGCACATGGGTATGGAAGTGCTCAGTCCGGATGTTAACCAATCATACGTTGAGTTCGCGGTCGTGCCGGCAGCAAAACAGGTGCGCTTTGGTATGGCTGCGGTGAAGGGCGTCGGCGTCGGCGCGGTCGAGGAAATCATTCGTGCGCGCGATGCCGGCGGTCCGTTCAAAAGCGTGGAGGATTTTGCGAAGCGCGTGAGCACAAGCAAGGTGAACCGTAAAGCGTGGGAATCGCTCATTAAGGCAGGTGCGTTTGACGAGCTGGGCGACCGCAGCGATTTGCTGTTCAACCTCGACGCGATTTTGGCATTTGCGAGCAAATTACAGAAGGAAGCTTTGAGCGGCCAGGTCGATATGTTCGCGGCGCTTGGCGGCGACAAGCTGATGCCGTCGATTGAGCTAAAGACTGCGCCAGTGAAGCATACGCCAAAGGAGCAGCTGATGTGGGAGCGCGAGCTGCTCGGGCTGTATATTTCGGCGCATCCACTTGATAATTACGATGCATTTTTTGAGGAGCAAACGATTCCCCTGCATAACTGTACGCCAAATATTGACGGGCGGCAGGTGACGATCGGCGGGCTGGTGTCGACGGTGCGCACGATTGTCACGAAATCGGGCGCGAAAATGGCGTTCGTCGGGTTGGAAGATAAAACTGGCGAAGGTGAAGTGATCGTGTTTCCGCGCCTGTACGAGCAGCTTGGCGACGGACTGCAGCAAGATGCTGTGCTGAAGGTATCCGGCAAGATAAGCGCGCGCGACCGCGACGGCAATATGACCGACGAGGCGAAAATGATTGCCGATGAAATTAGCGTCGTGACCGACAAGGAATTGAATGAATACCAAAGCCATGGGCGCAAAATGACCGCGCCGACGGGTCGCGCGGCGGTGAAACAGAAGCGCTATCCTAAAAAGGCGAATGTGGGCGCGCCGGCTACCGCTGTGACGGCAAAAATGCCAAAATCGGCTGTAGCTACTCCATTGCCTGCACTCAAAACAGTTTATGTCAAAATCGCAAATCCAAACGACCACGATTCGCTGTTAGCACTCAAGCAGTTATGCGGTAAGCACCCCGGGCAAAACGACATCATCATGGTACTAGGCAGCGATAAGTCGCGCGCGATTCGATTGCCGTTTCGCGTTGATGCGCAGCGCGAATTGCACGACGGCTTAGTACAGATCCTCGGCGATGAATGCGTAGCGATAAAATAGCAGGGGTTTGACCTTGAGCTCTCTTTGCGCTGCCGCTGGAAAGCGCTGCGTCATAGGTTTGAGAATATTATTTCGTCAATTCGTACAGCGCGATTCCCGCCGCCACCGACACGTTGAACGATTCTTTTTGTCCGCGCATTGGGATTTCGATAATGTCGTCGACTTGGCGCAGCAGCTCCGCCGGTACGCCGTAAACCTCTTCGCCGAGTAGCAGCGCGAGTTTTTCGGGCGCTCGGTAGTCTGCGAGATTGATTGAATTTTCTGCTTGCTCAAGCGCCGCGATCTGATAGCCGCTTGCTTGCAGCTCGTCAAAATCCGGTGCGTCATGGTATTCAAACGGCACGATTGCTTCGGCGCCAAGCGCTGTTTTATGAATTTGTTTTGTGATTTTTTCGCGAATGTGCGGCAAGCGCGGATCAGTCTGGCAAGTCTCGCTAGCGCTATATGCGCAGACCGGCGCAGCGGCGGTGAGCGATACGTCGGGATACGGCGTGTAGCCGCTCAGGATAATTCGGCGGATTCCGAGCCCCTCGCAGGTGCGAAAAATCGCCCCCACGTTGTGCGTCGAGCGAATATTGTGCGCGATCACGATAATTTCTCTCATATTTTCTATTGTAACACTCGCCAAAACCGTAAGCTTTTTGCTATACTAGCACTAGTGAACGAAGAAGAAGTCCAACGTAGACGCCGCGAACAAGACGAGCGCGCCACGCAGCGCCGCGCGGCGATTTTGGGGTTGCCGTATTTGGATACGCGCGAACTGGAGCATGAAATCCCGCTCGTGAAAGACATGCTTCCGGTGCAACAAATGCATCAGGATCGAATCGTACCGCTAGTGCGCGGTGGCAACGAAGTGATGTATCAGTTTGGCGTGACATCGCAGACGCCGCAGTCGGTGCTGCAAGTCATGCGCCGCCAGTACGAAGAGCGCGGCGATCAGATTCAATTTTCGCTAATTAGCCTGAGCGGCTACCGCGCGCTTATGCTGCGCTACGACCCGCCGCGCCCCACCGAGTATCAGGATATCAAAATTGCCAAAGAGGGCGATAGCGACACGATCGCGCAAGTCAGCCAAACGCTTAATACAGTGACGAGCAGCGACCTGTTTGATTTTATTATTCAACAGGCGGATCGGCTGGGCGCGAGCGACATTCACATTGAAAATGAGCGCGATAACATTCGCGTACGTTTGCGTGTAGATGGTGCGTTGCACCCGGTGGCGCATTTGGAGCGCGATCGTTACCGCGTGATTATGGGCGAACTCGCAAGCCGCGCCGGCATCAGTACGGCGGCGTATCAGTCGCAGTCGGGACACATGCAGCGTGAGATTACGACCGAGCAAGGTACGCACTTGCTTAATATCCGCGTCGAGACTGTGCCGACGGTGTACGGGCAAGACGCGGTGCTGCGTTTATTCAACTTCGATGAGAGTTTGCTGAACTTGGACTTGCTAGGCATACCGCCGCGCCAGCGCCGCGAAATTGACGAAGTAGTGAGCCACCCGCGCGGGCTTATGCTGATGGTCGGGCCGACGGGCAGCGGTAAATCGACGACGCTCTATAGCGTGCTGAACGCGCTGAATACTTCTGATCGCAAACTGATTACGCTTGAAGATCCGGTTGAGTACAGTTTGAGCGGTATTTCGCAGATTCCGATCGACACGACGCATGGGCAGAGTTTCGCGGACGGACTGCGCAGTGTGCTTCGTCTCGACCCGGACGTCGTGATGGTCGGCGAGATTCGCGACACCGACACGGCGCGCACCGCGATACAGGCGTCGATTACAGGGCATTTGGTGCTATCAAGCTTTCACGCAAATTCAACGAGTGCGGCGTTTAGTCGTATGATTGATATGATTGGCGTGAATCCGATTTTCTCAAGTGCGATTCGCTTGGTGATCGCGCAGCGCTTAGTGCGCCGGCTAGTTGATGCGACAAAAGAAGAATACGAGCCGGACGAGGCGACGCGCAATTACGTGAAGCGCGTGTTAGCGGGCATATCGGCTGATGTTGAATGTCCGGACTTAGATACGTTTAAGTTATGGCGGCCGAAACCTAGTAATGACGCGCCGTTTGGCTATAAGGGGCGCATCGTGATTATGGAACAGCTAATCGTGACCGAGGAAATCCAGAAATATATTCGCGGCGATGTTGAAGATATCCATCCCGAGTCAATTGAACAAACTGCTAAAGCGGAAGGTATGCTGACATTGGAGCAAGTCGGCGTGCTGGCGGCCTTGCGCGGCGAAACCACGCTCGAGGAAATAGCACGGGTGATTTAAGCTGGTTTTTCCGTTTTTCGTTGGAACAGGTTGTGGTAGTTGCGGAGTTTGACAAAAACAACAAAAACACTTCTAAAACTATTGACAAACAGCGTGATGTGTGATAGCATAATAGCATGCCACTCCCTTTAGTAGGTTGAGCAGGTATGCACGCTTAATAATGAAATCTGATAGACACCACTTGATGCCGTAGGATTTCAGGCTCTCTACCAAGATATAAAAAAGTTTTTCGTGAATAACGTCGCTAGCTGCGTGTTTTTATGTGTGGGTAGAGAGTCTGAAACGGTCAGACTCCAAAACCGCCCCGGAGTGGGGCAGAGAGGAGCCGACAATGGCTCTAGAGACGCTTAACGATGTTGTTGTAACTAGGGGCGGCTGGCCCGCCCTTTGGGAGGAAGGCGGCGCCCTTTCACGCCGCGGTTACGCTGTCGTCATCACCGAATCGGACGGGTCGAAGCCCCGTCCGATTTTGATCCGGACTCGCGGGCACCTCGCCTGCGGGAGGCACGCATTGATCGGCCTGCGGGCCGGCATGCATGTCATTCACGCCGGACGTTCCGGCGCAGTCAGTATCAAGCGCATCAAGCGCATCGGCGTCCAGGGCGAGAAGGTCCTGGCTGAAGTCGAGGAGGTCGATTCCTCCTCGATTCCGCCCAAGCTGCAGCCTGCTGTGCAGGCCGCGAAGACCAAGGCGGACACCTACCACTGTCGCTACCCTGTATGGGTAGACAGCAAGGCGCCACAGCGCCATGGCCCGAATCGCCGCCAGCTGGCGGAGATCTACGACCAGATACATGCGGTCAAAATGGCCGCTGTCAAGGCGGAAATGGAGGACTGGGAGCGCGAGCTCCTGGTTTCCTCAGAAGCTCCGCCCGAGGAGCTGTAGCGCCCGTGCCCCGCGCACTCGGGGTATCAGATTTCATATTTCCATGAGACCTTGAGAGTGCGCTCAAGGTCTCCACACCCGCGCCTTCCTGGCGGAGATGGTTTTGAGTCCTAGTTTAACTACTAGCGAACTCCCATCTCCGCCGGAAGGGCGGGTTTTTCACTTTTGGTATTATTTGATCACTGCCGAGACCGCTGATACAACACGCTCATCAAACGGCGATGGGATGACTTGGTCGGCGGTTGGATTGTCGACCAGGGCGGCCAGCGCCTCGGCGGCGGCGATTTTGTGCTGGTCGGTGATTTTTTTGACGCCGTTATCTAACGCGCCGCGGAAAATACCGGGGAAGGCCAGGGCATTGTTGACTTGGTTTGGGAAGTCGCTGCGTCCCGTTGCAATGACGGCTACGCCGGCATGCTTTGCTTGGTCTGGCATAATCTCAGGAATTGGATTTGCAAGAGCAAAGACAATAGGGCTAGCTGCCATGCTCTGTATATGCTCCTGCGTGAGCAGTCCGCCTTTTGATACGCCGATAAAGATATCAGCGCCAGTGATTGCATCTTCCATCGCGCCAGACTTGTCTCGGTCTACGAACTCTAGAAGGGCTTTCTTTTCATCGTTGAGGTCGGTACGGTTATCGCCGATAATGCCGCGGCTATCGACAGCAATAATCTCACGAACGCCGTATAAGCGTAATAGCTTTATGATAGCCGTACCGGCTGCTCCTGCTCCAACAGTGACTATCCTGCAGTCTGCTAGCGTCTTATGAACAACCTTCATCGCATTGATAAGCCCTGCTAATACAACAATAGCCGTACCGTGCTGATCATCATGAAAGACAGGAATAGATAACTCAGCCTTTAAGCGCTCTTCAATCTCAAAGCACTTTGGTGCCGCGATGTCTTCAAGGTTAATGGCGCCAAAGCTTGGCGCCATTGCCTTTACGGCTGCTACGATCTCATCCGGCGTGTGGACATTAAGGACGATCGGTACGCTATCGACACCGGCAAAGTGCTTGAACAATAATGCCTTGCCTTCCATCACCGGCATAGCAGCCTTTGGACCAAGATCGCCGAGTCCAAGGATTGCTGAACCATCGGAGACAACAGCTACAAGGTTATTTGTCCACGTATACCGTGATAGGTTTGCTGGTTTATCGGCAATAGCCCGGCTAACTGCTGCAACGCCTGGGCTGTAGTAGGCGCTAAGTTCATCGCGTCCAAGCTCGCGCCTGTCTCGCAGCGCCGTGGTGATTTTACCTTTATACTTTTCGTGTAGGGTGAGTGCTAATTGATCGTAATCCATATGCCTATTATACGCTCATTTGGTATACTGGAGGCATGAAGGACGACCAGTTTACAAAATTGTTTAGGTATATGAAAAAGCGCTTTGATGAAATCGATAAGCATCTTGACATCGTGGCAACAAAAGACGACATCTCAAAAGTGTATGACATTCTTGACCAACACACTGCTATGCTTGAATATTTGACGGCTGAAACCGCCGCCCTTAAATCTTCCGACGATCGCCAAACACGCCAAATTGAGTACATTGCCAAGTAGACAGGCGTGGACTTGCGTGAGGTGGCGGCGTAACGCTTGCTCTCTCCGGCATTCCGTGCTAAAATTGGTAGTTGATTGTACTAATAATGATATAAGCGAGAGAGACATGAGTTTTGCACTGATTCAAAAGGTGAACGACGAGCAGAAAAAAGCCCAAGTCGTTGATGTGCGCAGCGGCGATACGGTGCGCGTGCATCAAAAAATTAAAGAGGGCAGCAAAGAGCGCATTCAGATGTTTGAAGGCGTAGTTATTCGTACCGACAACAAGGGGCAACACACAAGCCGTATTACTGTACGCAAGGTTGCGAGCGGTATCGGCGTGGAGAAATCGTTTTTGCTGCATAGTCCGCTGGTCGAAAAAGTTGAGGTTGTGCGCCGCGCAAAGGTTCGCCGCAACTTCCTTAGCTACCTGCGCCAGCGCAGCGGTAAATCGGCTCGCTTGACTGCTGTACAGTTTGATCGCGAGGCTGTTAATGCAATTCGCGATGAGCATGCCGAAGCCGAGGCGGAACGTTTGAAAGAAGAGAAAGCTAAAGCGGCTGCCGAGAAGAAAGCCGTGGAAGATGCGAAGCAAGCCGAACTTGACGCTAAGGCGGCGGAAGTCGCAGCGCGGCACAAAGAAGCGTAGTTCTTCGTACGATTTTTAGTGAAAAATCCCCCGAGCGTTAGCTTCGGGGGATTTTGCGGCTATAGACAGGTCTATCTGTAGATTTTTGTTACAATAAAACGTATGATCCTCGGTATCGACGAAGTTGGGCGCGGACCGTGGGCAGGACCGCTGGTGGTTGGCGCGGTGGTGCTGGGCGGCGCGCAAATTGATGGTTTAACGGATAGTAAAAAGCTGACGAAAAAACAGCGTGAAGCATTGAACGTCGAGATTCGCGGACGGGCGGCTGGCTATGGTTTGGGCTGGGTGAGTGCGGCGGAGATTGATGATATTGGCTTGAGCATGGCGCTGCGCTTAGCGGCGCGGCGGGCGGTTGAGACGGTTGATAAAACTGGTGTGAGTTATCATGAAATTATCATTGACGGAACGGTGAACTTTTTGCGTGATACAAGCAAAGGGCGGTTTGTGACGACGATGAAAAAGGCGGATTTGCTGGTGCCGAGCGTCTCGGCGGCGTCAATTATTGCGAAAGTTGCAAGGGATAACTACATGGCTGAGCAGGGCGCGCACTATCCGGTGTATGGTTTTGGCAGCAATGCCGGTTATGGCGTTGCAAAACATCGAGCAGCGATTGAGCAATTCGGCGTGACGCCGCTACATCGGCTGAGTTTCGCGCCGCTCGTAAAGTACGCAAATGGCGAGGTGGATCTTGAGGCGTCATGCACCGGCAAGTTTCCCAAGCACCCTGCAACCCGAGGTAATAAAAAATCAGCCGCAAATACTAGATTGATCGGTGATGCGGGCGAGGCGGCTGTCGCTGAGGTGCTGATAGCTGACGGGCATGAGATTGTGGCGCGTAATTGGCGTACGAAGTGGTGCGAGATCGACATTGTATCGCGCCGTGGCGGCAAGCTATATTTTACCGAGGTAAAGTATCGTAAAAACACTGCTCACGGCGATGGACTGGCGGCAATTACCGCCAAAAAGCAGCGGCAGATGCGTTTCGCGGCAGAGTTGTTTTTGGCGGGCAAGCCAGAATGCAGCGGCATGGCGGCCAAGCTGCTAGCTGCCAGCGTGAGCGGCGACCCGCCAGCCGTCCAAGCGGTAGTAGAAGTAAATTAAACCAAAGAAAATAGCCCGCCGAAATGGCTCAAACCGGAATTGGGTATAATCTCAACCCGGGAAACGCTTAATGGTTAAGCGTCTCAACCGTGTTGAACCAATTCGGCGAGCTATTTTCAGGCGGGCGTTAGCCCCTCTTTGTCACCTCCTCAACTTCGGCGATCTTGGACCTAAGAAGACCATCTGCCTCCCGGAGCTCGCGCTCCAGGAGGAGTTTCCTGATATCTTTGCTCGGCAAGGCCTTGACGGCCTGCCGAGCGATCTCCCTGTATCGCTCGGCCTGCTCAGTTTCAAAAGTGAGCAGGCTAGAGACAACCAATGTCTTGTCTCTGCAATAGACAAGCGTCTCGTCGGTCTTCTTGGTGTCCTCGGCCGCGCGAGCGCGGCCGAGGGTGTACCCTCCGATCCCGGCCATGACGGCCAGGACGTGGGCGGCAACGATAATGATGATAACGGCGGCAGCCGTCGCGTTCATGGTTCCTCCTAAGGACCATGCTATCACTCGAATTAAAGGGCACTTCTCGCCCTTTAGACTGATCCGAGCGAAAAGCTATTATGAATATAGCACATTATCGTATAAATGTCAAGCATTTTAACGAAAAATGTGTCATAATAATTTTGCTACCTCTGTAAAAGCCGCAAAATTGCTTATCTCAAAAAACGAAATTACTTTGCCAGCGCTGCTATGACTGCTGCTTTGTCGCGGTCGATTAGGTCTAGTTTGCCCTCTAAATCTAATATTCCCATGTCGATGGCGCGTACGAGCGATTGGTCGTTGCGCAGCGGCGTGAAAAACTCGCGGTACTCGGCGAGCTGTTGGCGCGTCATCAGCAGGCTGGCGGCGTAGCGCGGGAAGTAATCGTGGCTTTTGTCGCTGGCGAAAGTCTTTTCGATCCATTTCCAGTTGTCGCGCAGCCATTTCCAAGCGAGTTCGCGCCCTTCGCGGTTGCGCAGCAAATCGACAAACCAATGTACGGTATCTTGGGTGCGAATAACGCGCGTGTTGGTGAGCAGGCGGATCAGATGTTTTAATTCGCCGTGGTCGCGCGTAGCGGTAATACCCGACGCGATGTCGCTGCGCAGTTCGGCGGATGCGGAGTTCTCGTACGTCTGAAGCAATGCGCGGACGATATTGTGCGGTTGCTGGTCGTGGCGGACAACAGCGCCGATGATAAGCGGGCGCAATTCAGCATCAAGCTGCTCCAGCGTGTTAGCGCGATATAACTCGCGCGCCTGGCGGATTGCGCCGGCGTCTTCGCCGTACAGCATGCAACCGATGATGATCGCACGGAGCTTGGTGTCCTGTTCCGGTTCGCCTTGTGCGGCGCTCCAGCCTAGGCGCGTATATTGCGTCCGTGCGAGGTCGGCGGCAAAAGTGCGCAGCATGTGCTCGGCGGCTGTATCATGGTCAACGAATTTTTTGAGTTCGCTCAGTGCGAGCGATATGATTTCCCAAACTTTTTGGTCGGGTTCATTTTTGTAGACAGATAATAAATCGACAAGCGTACTGCTTGGCAACAGCCCGCCGCGCATCAGAAGCAGTTGCTCGTTTAGATACTGCGCGCGTACCGATGATTCAAGCGTGCCCGCCAAAATTTCGCGCATAATTCGTCCGCGCAATTCATCGTCGTACAGCGTGATGAAGTGTCCGGTGTTCGCGGCGTTTAGTAGTAGCATGTCGCTGCCGGCGTATGATATGGCGACGGACGCGTCGGCGAGTATATCTGGTATGCGCGAGTCGTTTGCGCCGAGTGGAATCGGCCACAGGCGGTTGTTCGGCTGGTGCGGTCCGACGAAAAATTGCTCTTGCGAGAGCGTGAGCTTGCCGTCGGCGAGCGTCGCCCGCACGACGGGGTAGCCAGGCTGCGAAATCCACGTATTCATAAGCGCGCCGACATCTTTGCCGCTGGCGGTGCTGAGACACTGCCACAAGTCGTCGCCGGTTGTGTTGTCGTATTGGAATTTGGTGAAGTAATCGGTTAAGCCGCGGCGGAACGCATCGTCGCCAATCCAGGTTTGCACCATGCGCAGCAGGCGTCCCCCTTTGGCGTAAACGATTGCGCCGTCGAAAAGCGCGCTGATCTCCGCTGGGCTTGATACGTCGACTTGCACGGGCTGTACGCCGTCAATACAGTCGCGGCGCAGCGCAGCGACGCCTTCGTTGCTGGCAAATTCATCCCACTGCCGCCATTCGGGATGGAGCGCGTCGGTTGCTAAGTATTCCATCAGCGTGGCAAAACTTTCGTTGAGCCATAGGTTATTCCACCATTTCATCGTAACGAGGTTGCCAAACCACTGGTGGCTGAGTTCGTGCGCGATGACTGTGGCGATGTATTGTTTGCTTGATATGCTGGTAGTGGCGGGGTCGGCAAGTAGCGCGATCTCGCGGTAGGTGATAAGCCCCCAATTCTCCATCGCGCCGCTCGAAAAATCAGGCAGCGCAATATGGTCGGATTTTGGCAGCGGGTATGGTACGCCGAAGTACTCGTTAAAAAAGTCAATCGTCCGTGCCGCGTGATCAAGCGCCCACGAGAGACTGGCAGCGGGCTGCGCCATCGTGGCGTATACGTTTACCTCAACGCCGCTTGCGGTGCGCGTGGTAGCGCGCTGCAGATCGCCCGCAGCGAATGCGACGAGATATGTACTCATACGCGGCGTGGTTGCAAAAGTTGTGATGCCTGATTGCTGCGAAACGATTGGCATATTGCTGAGCAATACTGGTTGATCCGATACAAGCGAAATATCAAACGTTGCTTTTGCTTCCGGCTCGTCGATGCACGGAAAGGCTTCACGGGCGTGATGGCTTTCAAACTGCGTAGCATAAAGTTCGCGCTGTTTGCCGTCAACTTTGAAATAACAAGGGTAAATACCGTGCATGGTATCTGTCAGGCGCAACGAAAACTCAATCGCAATTGTCACCTGATTTGCGCCTGGATGGGGAATAATTAGCTCGTCGTTTTTGGCGAAAAACTCCGATACTTCCTGCTGATTCACGAGCACGCGCGATATACTCAGATCTTTTGCGTGCAAACGAATTGTACCGTCGACAACCTGCTGCCCAACGATAATCGTTGTGCCGGTGATGCGCCGCTTGTCGCGCGCGCGCGACAGATTCCACTGAATTGTATAATGTTCGGGAATAAATTGAGAAAATAATCGGTTCATATATTTAGTATAGCAGAGGTGCGTTATACTAAGCATATGCGGCAACGGCGGCGACGAATAACAGCAGTGATAGTGCTCCTAGCGGCACTAGTGGCGTGGATTGTGCAAACGGTACCACAGCCAGCCGCGCCGACGCAGCAACGAAGTGGCAATGGCGAATTAGCGAGTGCAGCGCTGGAGATGTTGCCGGTGAAAGGTCGCGCGCCAAAGACCGGCTATAAGCGGGCGCAATTCGGCGATGGATGGGCGAAGCTTGGTAATTGCGATACGCGAAATTTGATTTTGCAGCGCGATTTGAAAAAAGTTGTATTAGAAGATGATAAGTGCAAGGTTCGTACAGGCGCGTTGAATGATCCGTACACCGGCAAGGATATCGCGTTTGCGCGCGGCGCGTCAACGAGCGCAGCGGTGCAGATTGACCATGTGGTAGCGCTGAGTAATGCGTGGCAAACGGGCGCGCAGCAGCTTTCTGCTGAGCGCCGCGTGCAGTTAGCAAACGATCCGCTGGAGCTGCTGGCGGTGGATGGTCCGGCGAATCAGCAAAAAGGCGATGGCGACGCTGCGACGTGGCTGCCGAGCAACAAGCCGTTTCGCTGCCAATATATTGCGCGCCAAATTGCCGTCAAGCGAAAGTACGCGCTCTGGGTCGCCGAGCCGGAAAAAGCCGCCATGGCGCGCGTATTGTCGTCGTGTCCGGAGCAGATTATGCCGGCGTAAGGCTGTGAGGTTAGGTATGCAGTTAAGTAAATTGACTAATAGATAAATTATAAAGCGGAATTATTGAAAGAGTCATATAACTGCAGCGCTGCGAGCAGTGTGATATTCTCAATTTCACCTGCCGCAACCATGCGTGTGATTTCTGCGCGGTCTGTCCATACGCTTTCGATAAATTCCTCATCGTCTGATGGAAGTGTTTCCTCTCGCAGATCTCTGCACGCTATAACAAACTGTTTGCGGTCGGAGCGGCGATTGTTCAAATAGTAGCTACCGATTACCGTACAGTTATTTGCAGTAAACCCTGATTCTTCCGCTAATTCACGACGGGCGGCGTCAATAATACTTTCGCCTGATTCTATCGCGCCGCCGGGAAGTTGCCAGAGTACTGTATTCGGCGGATAACTATATTCTTTTTGCAATAAAATGTGTCCGTCGGCGTTTATTGCGATGATGGCGACACTATGCGTTTTTGCTGGTGCTTCGCGTAAATAGGATATTTCTTTACCGTTTGGCAGGGCGACTGTATCTTCGGCGAGCTGTAGGCGCGGATGTTGAAAAATATGTTTTCGCGCGATGAATTTCCATGGTTTGATCATGTAAATAGTGTATCACGCTGAATGGGTACACTTTGCTTGAAGCATGCTCTATGCAGTATAATTTCTACCATGTTTAATTTTCTTACACGCAAACGCAAAAAATCATTCTCCGCTTATGATGTACTCGCGGCGCTTTTTCTCACAACGCTTATCGTGAGCAATATTGCTAGTACGAAGATTATTGCCGTTGGTCCGTTAGTGTTTGACGCTGGTACAGTGCTGTTTCCGCTGGCGTATATCGCGGGTGATATCATCACCGAAGTGTACGGGTTTCGGCGGATGCGCCGGCTAATTGTCATTAGCGTGGCGATGATGCTGCTGACATCGGCGACCTTTTGGTTAGTGCAGGTGTTGCCGGCGAGCGCTGATTGGACGAACCAAGCGGCGTATGATTTAACGCTTGGTGTGGTATGGCGTATCGTTGCGGCGTCGCTTGTTGCGCTATTTTTCGGTGAAATCTTGAACGCATACGTGATGGCGCGCGCCAAAGTACAGACCAAGGGGAGTGGCTTGTGGCTGCGGCTGATCGGTAGCTCGGCGGTGGGCGATTCAGTCGACACAGTTTTGTTTAGTGTCATTGCATTTATTGGTACGATGCCATTCGTATCGCTTGTACAGTTGATTGCGACGGTGTTCGCGATCAAAATGGCAGTGGAGATTATCATTTCGCCCGTGACGATGCGTTTTATCTACGCCATTAAACAGCACGAAAAAACCGATGTGTACGAATTGCCCGCAAAGCACTTGCTGGACTAACTATAACGGTATGCCTGCCGGTAGTTTATCACCGTAGTAGCGTGCCAGGAATTGTTGTTTGAACGCAAAAAATGTGCCGTCAATGATTGATTCGCGAATTTGGTCGACTGTTCGCACGACGAAACGCTCATTGTGAATGCTTGCGAGCGTCGCGCCTAGAATTTCATCGGCGCGGAATAAGTGATTGACATAAGCGCGAGTGTAATGCTGGCAGGTATAGCAATCGCATGCGGCGTCAATTGGTGAAAAATCTGCTTTGAAGCGCGCGTTGCTAATATTGATGCGACCATTGAGCGTGTAGAGCGCGCCGTTGCGCGCTTGGCGGGTTGGCGCTACGCAATCAAATGTATCGATACCATATTCCACACCCAGGAATAAATCCGCTGGCTGCGACCCCATACCGAGCAAATGGCGCGGTTTCTCTGCTGGCAGCGTCTCACACACCCAGCGAACGACGCTTGAGATTTCGCCCGGCTCAAATACGCCGCCGATGCCATAACCGTCGAACTTGCGTGCGCCTAAAAATGCGGCTGACTTGCGTCGCAAGGCTTCGTCGCGCGCACCTTGTACGACGCCGTAAAGTGCCTGTAAATTTTCGCCGCGCTCTGTATGCTCAGCATTAAGATCTGAGTGGCGTTTCAAACAGCGCTCCGCCCAGGCGTGCGTCCGATTCATTGCTGTCACAATCGTTTCGTGTGAGGCGAGCGGTGCAGTCAACTCATCGAACGCCATGTGAATGTCCGCGCCGATTGCATGTTGCAGCTCCATCGAAGACTCTGGTGTCATTAGCAGTTTCGCGCCGTCGATATGCGAGCGAAATTCTGCGCCCTCGTCTGTTACTCTTACCAGCTGGTTGTGTGATGCTACTGCCAACTTGGCGCTACCTTTCTGCGTGTGTGCTACCGCGTCGATACCTTTTTTGTATGCGATCCCCAAGCTAAATACTTGAAACCCGCCACTATCAGTAAATGTTGGTTCGCTCCAGTTCATGAATGCACCCAGCCCGCCGCCAGCTCGTACAATGTCTGCGCCCGGTCGCAGCATTAAATGATATGTATTTGCTAGTACCGCCTGTCCGCCGTAGTTGCGAACTTGCTCAGGCGTAATCGCTTTCACTGTTGCTTTGGTACCGCCTACAATAAACGCTGGTGTGCGAATTTCGCCATGTGGCGTATGAATGACACCCGCCCGCGCCAGCGTGCTGGGCAGACGGTGAGTAATATTAAAAGTAAGCGCAATATCCATGAGCATATAGTATAGCGTATTTGCGCCGGTAGATGGGATACGATATAGTAAGGCGTGTTGCTGCTAATTGGCAGCAAGGAACTTTGAGAGAAGGGGCAGGCGGTATGTCTGTTTTCTTGTACGCAGCAAAAATTATTGAGGGGCCAAGCCCCTCGCGGTTTGCCCTCGCTGTCACTGGGAGTGGTGGCGAAGAGATTGTTATCCGTCTTGCTCTTTGCGAAGACGGTGAAATCCTCCATGAACAGTGGGGAGCATTAATTAACTTTAGAAAAACGAGGCGTTCCATCCACCTGGACGGTATGTACACCGTTCAGGACGGACATTGGTGTGCCCAATATGACCCGCTCAGGCGAGCAGGTCATATTGTTGCCAATGACGGCACTTATGACAGCGTCGCTGCGGCGCGGCGCGCGTTCTTTGGAGCGCGCCCTCGTCGTTTCATTGCAGTCAGGTACGCCACCTGGCTGTGAAACGTTTCTGAAGCGTGAAAGGAAGGAGGTGCATATGCTTCCTATCTATACTGCTGCTGTTTCCGGCGCGGTAGCAGTGTTGGCGCTCATTGCGCTGATGCTTATTCCGCGCCGGCACGACCGGCGTAAGGATGACAAGCACTAGCGCTTGTCATCCTTACGCGGCTTTATCGCTCAAGTTTGCACGCTTGAGTGATAAAGCTCTCTTAATATAAAACCGCTCGCGGCTTGGACTCGCTCGGAGAGTCCAAGCACAGGCGCGAAGCGGTCAACGCCAAGGCCCAGGGGGCGTACAATCCCTGGGCACTTTTCATATATAGTACGATATGATATAATAAAAGTGAGGGAGTCGAACAATTATATATAAATGGTTTATGATAGGCTCTCTTGCGGCGCTCGGTTCAGCTGTAGCGTCGCTCCGTTCGCTCCGAAGGCGCGCTGCAGAGTGTTGGACGGGTGAGCGGACGCACTATGGCTGAGCTTGTGGCGTTTGCCAGATTGGATTGCGGCGAACGAACGCGATGATCCGCCAGGTGGCGGTTTTTTAATTGCGTTTTACTGCTGCATATGCTACAATAGCTAAGCTACTTAAAATCTAACGAAAGGTGAGACATGAGTCTGAGTCGAATCGGAAAACTGCCGGTGGTTATTCCGGCCGGTGTGACAATCACGGTTGACTC
>JABCOJ020000031.1 GCA_013333675.2 Candidatus Saccharimonadota bacterium
GCCTCAACCACACGCCGCCGCACAACCGGTAGCCACAGCTGCTCCTGAGCCGCCGCAGCCAGCGCCAGCACCAACTGCAGCGCCGGCGAGCGCCCCCAACTCAGAGCCAAAGCTTCCGCCAACGCCGCCAGCCATACCGTCCAGCCCTTCAGTGGCACCAATGCAGCCAACTGTTGTTTCAGCGCCAGTACAGCCTCCGCATCCGTTAGCGCAAGAACAGCCGCCGTCAGCGCCTCAAATACCTCAGGCGCCGCAGCCAGCGCCTAGCGTCCGCCCAGTCGCACCCGCACAGCCGGTACCAGCAGCACAAACGACCGCAGCAGCCACAGCTCAAGCGCTGAGCATTCCAGTTCAGCCAATCTCGCCAACCGGAACGCCGCCAACCCCAGCCGCCTCATCACCGTCCACGCCATCACAGCAGCCAGCAGTTCCGTCCGCACAGCCGGCAACGTCCGCCAGCATTTCTTCGCCAGCAGCGTCCGCACCAGCACCAGCAGACAATACACTATCTGGCATGCAGTTTGAAGAAACCCTGCGAACAGACGTGCCAGCATCACAAAGAACTACGCTATAACCCTCAAGAAACGCGGGCTTACTACTATGAACACTCCGCACGATACCGGCAAGTCGCCGGAACGGCTCAATAAGTTCCTCGCGCGGCAGCTCGGTATCTCGCGCCGCGAGGCTGATGTTTTAATTGAAAACGAAACCGTCATGGTTAATCATACGCTCGCTACGCTTGGTACGCGCATTACGCCAAGCGACAGCATTGACGTCGCAGGAACACCAGTTGCCCGTAGACCCGCCGCGCTACGCTATATCGCGCTCAATAAACCCATCGGCTACGTTTGTTCGCGCCGCATGCAAGGCAATGCGCCAACAATTTACTCATTGCTGCCGCCTGAGCTTCATATGCTTAAGCCTGTCGGGCGCCTTGACAAAGACAGTTCCGGATTATTGCTTCTCACCAATGACGGCGACTTCGCGCACCGTATGACGCACCCTAAATTCGCTAAGACGAAACAATATCGCGCCCGCCTTGACCGCGACCTTGAACCGCTCCATCAACAAATGATCAGCGACTTCGGCATAGAGCTTGACGACGGGCGCAGCCAGCTTATACTCGCGCGTCTCGACGACAATCGCCGCGAATGGCACATCACTATGAGCGAGGGACGCAATCGGCAAATCCGCCGCACATTTGCAGCGCTCGGTTACACTGTTACCCGGTTGCACCGCACGAACTTCGGGAACTATACGCTAAACGGCATACAGCAAGGGAAGTGGCAAACGATACTTACATAGCACAGCACTTTAGTACAAGCCAGCAGACACCCAATATCTCTACCAAAAAAAGGGCAGGGGCGATATCGGCACCAGCAGAATCAATCTTACTTATTTAGCGCTTACGGACAGCTTGAGATACTTCTTCTGTGCTACCATCAGCGTGAACGATTGTCGTATCAATACGATCAGGGTCGCAAGGTTTACTATCATCTCCAGACGTATTTTTCGGACAACTGCCAGAATCGAGCACTGTCAATTCGCCGGTGCTAAGACCCGTAAACGGTATGCTGAAAGAAACAGCTACACGGTCAGGAAATTTAGCGCGAAATGGATTAAGCGTTGTGTCGTGTCGATTTGGGCAGTACCCAAAATGCAGCCGCAGGATCGCAATGATAGCAGCTATAGCAGCAATTCTCAAGCCCGTTCAACCAAGCGATCGCAAGGACTCGCTTCGCCGTGCTTTTTCTTGAGTTTCTTCTATATACCTATCAAGGTCACGGCATGCCAGATAATGTGCTTCGCCCGCTTTGTCGTATTCATAACGTGCTTTTGAAACTTCCTCGATTGGACACGATTGGTCAGATTGTAAAGCAAGCCACGCAGAATGCGCAGCCCGATACGCCGCAAGAGCCTCTTCTACTGCCGCTTCTTTATCTCTCAATATTGCCGATGTACCGGAAGCATCATGCCTAGCAGGCTTTTCTGTCTCATAAGAAAAGGCATTAGCATTATTAGCAACATCAACTACATCGCTATCACCCTTGCTATCATCTTCCTGTTCTTTATCATCTTCTTGCCGCGACTTATTCTTGCGGGTAAAACGAGGAATAACCGCAGGAATTATTGTTATTGGCAGACCGTTTATATGTCCTTGCCGCTCAGTCAATGTACGCTTATACACACAAACTGGCTTAACCGTCTTTTCGTCAATCGTTTCCTCCGGCTTCACAGCGCGGTACGACACAATCGCTCCGCGCCTACGCCCGAGCACAGTATTCATCGTCTCTAATTCCTCTGGCGATAATGACATATCTCCGCCCATATTGTACGCATCAAGCAGTTCTGCGGTCGTTACATCATGCACTGCCGCAATATTTTTCACAACGGTCACATCATCAGCGCTTAGTACGTTCTCCGCGGCAGTAACCGTCGCACCGGTTGTATCTATGCCGGCTTGCTGTAAGCGTTCAAGAACAACCTCTCCACGATCGTAGGCTAAATCAATATTACCTTGGTTGCTTTCTCCTAAGCCATCATATTCCGGTGCTATACGCGCCTCATCCGAAGAAAATGAAAGAATAGCAATATCGCGTATCTCATAACCGCTGTCTACCTTTTCGCGCAATTCATTAGCTAGGTGGTCTACCGTATAGTCGCTTATAATTTCTCGCGTATAAGCAGGCGCATCTTCCAAATTGAATTCTGGCGACCACGGCATCTGCAGCAATTGACTTTGAGCATCCTCGCTTGTCTCAGGAATAGTCGCAGAATGAACCTCAACTTCTTCTTGTTGATTAGGACCTTCCGCTGCAGTTATTGCCTTTGTCGTATAGTCTCTTTCTCCTATTGTAACCGTCCACGGCATATGCAAGCCAAACGCTGACGCCGCAAGACTTGCAGCCGCAGTTCCACCCATAACGCGCGCAATTTTCTCACCCCCACTTGTACTACGCCAAGATTCCAACCATTTCTTCGGCACCTTCTTTGTTAATAGACCACCATCTGTATCAATAGATTTTTTCACAGAAACCCTACAACCTTTATTAAATTATTTTCCGGTATCTAACCATATCACATATTTTAATAATCGTCTAGCTACGGGTTATTGGGCTGTTCGTATAAACCCTCAACTAACAAGACATAAAAATTACGAAAATCCACAAAAACCTATTGACTGCGCTTCAAATAATTGATATATATATCAGCCTTTTACGCAATCCCGCGCATTAGGCATCTCCTAGAGAGAGGAGCCCGCTGTGGGCAACAAGCAGTGGTACCCTGACAAGTCAGAGGAGCCGATGCTCGGCTCCGTAAACGGGGAGCACGACGTGTACTTCCGTATCTCGGACAACGGCGAGACGCTGATCGCCGACGCCGAGCACGGAACCTCCGAGTTCGACCGTTACACGGATTCCAACGGCAACAAGACTGGTGGTCACCACGACCACTACGGTCCCGGCGACGGGAATAACAACAACGGTACCAACCGCGGCTGGTACGCTGGTCCCGACGCGTAAGCGTAACTCTCTCTAGACCTGAGGCATGTTTATAAACCGCCTCGCTTTCCTCGGTTAGAACAGGTATTATTATGATCAAGTCGCACGAACTCGTACCATTTGTTGACTCATTACAGTACTTAACAAACAAATATTATTACGGCGAGCCGCGCGAATTATATGACTATCGTGGTAAGATATTGATGTTCGCAGATACAGGAATATGGCATCATCCCGCACGAAAAGAGGTGAAATATAATACAAACCTCGGCGAATACCTTGCCCTCATGCTTGACGACCCGCCAATGACCGACTGGATCGTCGATTGGCACGACAACGTGATACCAACAATGCTTGATGAAATAAAGCACTACCTAGAGCATGATGATTCGACATTAACAGCCGAACAATTACACGACGTATCGCTCAGTGCCGAGCATCTCACAAAATATTGCCTGCCAGCCGCTGACACGCCGGAGAAACAAGCGGAGCTGTGGCACGTGTACGAACTAACGCGGGCATTTTTCTTGAATCATATGGACGACCTAAACGAAACTGCAAGGGAGTCGATCAAGACGATGGAACAAGCGCGAGTTGAACGAGATAAAAACTAATCTCCAAGATAGACAGGCAAATCACCGAACTGTTTTTTCGCGGCACCGCTCAAAAAAACTTCGCCCGCCAACTCTAGAGAACTTATTCATGCTCGCACATTCCCATTACCTCTGTTATAATATACTGGTATTATGGCAACGAAACTTCCAACAGTTGCAATCATCGGGCGGGCGAATGCCGGTAAAAGCTCGCTGTTTAACCGCATTATGCGCGCGCAGCAGGCAATTGTTGCACGCGAAGCGGGAACAACACGCGATAACGTCATTGGTAAAGCGCGCCACGGACAACACACATTCTGGCTGGTTGATACCGCCGGACTTAAGCCCGCCGAAGACGAGTTTGAAGCCACAATCCAAGAACAAATCGCCGAAGCTGCCGATGCTGCCGACGTCATCCTCGTCGCCACCGACAGCACTGAATATCCGAACGACGAAGACCGCCGCGTCGCCAAAACTGCCCTGAAAAGCCGCAAACCCGTTATATTATTACTAAATAAAACCGACCTGCGCGGCAGCCTGCCGGATGGCGAGTTTCGCCGCCTCGGCATCAAAACAATTATCCGCACCAGCGCCGAGCATAATACTGGTATTCACGAGTTGCTTGACGCCGTCTGTGCTGAAATCCCGATCGTTCACGACAAACCCGCAAGCGATATAATAAAAGTTGCACTCATTGGCCGCCCAAACGTCGGTAAGTCCAGTCTGTTCAACACACTCGCCGGCAAACAACAGGCTATCGTCGCTAATGTCGCTGGCACGACGCGCGACCTCGGGCGCATTACGCTCGGTTATCACGGACATAAAATTGAGTTAATTGATACTGCAGGCATCCGCCGCCAGGGCAAGCAAGCGGTCGGCATCGAAAAGTTCAGCGTTTTACGCAGTTTACAAGCCATTGAAGAAGCCGACATCTGCTTCTTACTCATGGACGTCAACGAGCTCAACACTCAGCTTGACCAACGCCTTGCCGGACTTATTAACGATGCCGGCAAGGGGCTAGTGCTCGTCGTAAGTAAGTGGGACGCCGCAATGGGTAAGGATGCCTACACGCGCGACGCGCTTGCGCCGCAGATTACCGACACCTTCGACTTTGTGCCGTGGGCGCCATTGATTTTCACAAGCAGCGCGACAGGGCAGAATGTCACGAAATTATTCGACCTCGCACTTGACATCCAGGCACGCCGCCAGCAGCCCACCAAAACGCGCGTTCTCAACGATATGTTACAGCGCGCTATTCAAGCACACCCGCCCGCCGGACTTAAAAATTCACATCCGAAGCTGCGCTACATCGTCCATACTGATACCAATCCGCCGTGGTTTGTTATCTACGGCAGCAACCTGAAGTTCGTCCATTGGAGTTACAAACGCTACTTAGAGCGGCAGCTGCGCGACACATACAACTATACTGGTACACCGATTAAACTCAGCTTCCGCGACGAAAAACAAATCAGATCTAACCGTGAACGCGCCGCCAAAGGCTTAGAGCCGGTCACGAAGGCATACAAGCAGGCGAAAGAAACGGAAGAGCCTGGCGTGAAGAGTAAAAAACGCAATCGTTAAATTCGGCAGTATTCGTTCGCCCGCAGAAACTGGCGGATAGTCCTAATCGCGCGATAATCGCAGCTCTAGCTCTTTGCGCTCGCGCGTCAGCGTGCGGTAGCGCTTCAGGGCGCGCATCAAATCATTGCACTGCTGCATATCAAAGTCAAATACTTTCAGAAGCGCGTCGTCAATCTCTTTCGCCGCTTTCTGCACATCTTTTAGCCCCGCCAATCCTGGCACAGAATCAAGATAGGCGCTGCGGATGCTGGCCGTTTTCTTCTCATACAATTCTAGTTTCTTTGTCGGGCTCTTACGCGCCGCTGCGCTCATCTTTTCAAGCGCTTTTTCGTATTCATGCCGCGCCGCCAGCACTTCAATCAAATCAATCCCGAGGCTAAACAGGCGCGCCACCAAGCCGTTATGCAGCTGCTCGGTTGCAAACAATTCAGTATCAATGTCTGCGAGCCGCCGCCGCGCCGCGCGCACCAATTTACGCGTTTGCCGGCGCGCACGCACGTGCTGAATCATACAGACAAGCAAATTCGCGTGTCGATCTACCACGACAACATTCCGCTGCCGCGCCACCGTGCGGTACAAATGATAATTTACAAACCTCTCAACATCATGCGCCACCGCCTGATCGCCCATATCAACCAACGCTTGCGCTGTGCGGCGCGCTCGCTTGCGGCGGATATTATATACCGTGTCAACCAGCGCTTGGCGCTCGCACACCGTACGGATTTCGATCAGCGCCTGCGTCAGCTGCTTTACGCTTGCGTCATCCGGCAAAAGCAACACGCGCGCCAACATCTTATCAAGCTTGCCCGCCTGGACTGCTGACATTATGCGCTGCATGCGCGTCATATATCGATCGCGCCACGCCATGTAAAAATCAAACGCTGTTACTTCGGGCGTCTTAAGTCGCTTAGCAATTCGACGCTGCTGCCGCGTATAATTCGCATACGCGCGGCGCGCCTCATCCCGAAACAAAAGCGGACGCGTTTCGGCGCGCTTATCAAGCTCGCGCAGTTGTACCGCGTACACGTCGCAAAACTCAGGCATACGCGACCCGCACCTTTCGGAATGAGCATTCCATCACATCCTGCCATGATTTACCAGCCGCATTGTAACGGCGGACGGCACCGTCAATTGCAACCACGCGGACGAGCGCCGGACTGTATGCCGTTTGGCGGCTATAGTACCGCAGATCTTCAACCGTCCAACATCGCCTAGCCGGATAACGCCGCTTGATCAGCGCTGCCGCCTGGCGGTAAAAATACGTCGGATCAGCATACGGCGGCATATATTTATCAACTGTCAAGCCCATACCTTTCAGAATACGCTGCACGTCAGCCATTGTTTGCATCGCGCTCGGCTGCGCCACGAGCAACGCATACACCTCTTTGCCGCTGCGAAAAAGCGTCGCATACGAGCCAGTGCCCGTCTCGACATCGTCGCACAAAAACTCATCAACCGGCAAATCAACATGAAACATTTCTGTCGTAATCTCTTTGCATTCTTGGCGGCGAAACTGGTCGTACTCATCTTCGTGCTGCATCATGCTTACACTATACTATTTTAGTGACTAAAAGTCAATATTATAGCCATATACCTTACGCTAATTACGCAATTCTGCTATAGTAGGGCTTATGAAGCTAATTGTCGGCTTAGGTAACCCCGGATCGCGCTATGACAATACGCGCCATAATGTTGGCTTCGCGATGCTTGATTGGTACGCGGCAGCACAAGAAATTACATGGCGCGAACAAGCAAAATTTCACGCCGTCACCGCCCGTACAACAACTGCCGGCGAGACAATCATCTTTGCCAAACCGACAACATGCTACAACGACTGCGGTATTGCCGCACGCGCGCTGATAGATTTCTACAAGCTATCGCGCGATGATTTGCTGGTCATTCACGATGACATTGTGCTTGATTTCGGCAAGGTGCGCATTCGGCGGGGCGGGCAAGACGCCGGCAATAACGGATTAAAGTCGCTTCATCAGCATATCGGGCAAGCGTTTTGGCACGTTCGTATCGGCGCCGACAATCTGCGCCGGCGGCAAATCGGCGACGTTGATTTTGTTTTGAGTGAATTTAACCGCGATGAAACGCAGATACTAGCAGAGTGGACCGCGCCAACTGTCGCTCGCGCCATTGACCAATTTGTCGCAGGCACAATCAGCGCAACAAGCTACCGGCTGCTATGATAGATAACAAAAGGATTCTATCGCTACATTCCAAACATCATTAGTTGCGACGCAAACACGTCGTGCGTCATCTCTTCGGCGCGATCGCCGATGAGTACGATTTTTAACGGCTCGTCAGCGTGCGCCGTACGCAACTCTACATGGGTTGGCGTCGCCTCAATATGCCGATGCGCGCCGCTATAGTCGGCAAACGCGCCTTTAAGCCGGCGCAATCCATACGCCTGGACCAGTTCAGGCCACAGCGCTTCGTATGCCTTGCCGTCCGCTTGCAAGCATGACGTATTAATAACGCTATAGGTTGGGTTGTCTGGGATTGCCAGCTCGCCATCATACTCATCAAAAAAATTCAGTAAACCGGATGGCATCGGTAAATCCTTCGCGTCAAATCGTCCGTGCGGCGCGCTGAGGACGCGCACGTAGGGCAGGGCAGCGCGCCCTTCATGGTAAGCTGCCAGTTCCGTCTCGGCAAGTAAATCTTCTTTTGTCACCAACACGGTGTCAGCAGCCTGCATCTCAAGCGCCTGCGCCGCGCTAATACCACGCAAGATCTCATGCGCGTCAATAATATAAAAACTATGCGCCAGCTCATACCGCTTAAACACGCCAGCGCTTACTAATCGCTCAACTAGGTTCATCGTCCGCGCTACGCCTGTCGCCTCAATAAATACCGGAGCAGGCGAGGAGCGGCTAAAATCATACAGCATCCGTGTGAGCGCATGCGCCGACGAGCAGCAGACACAATCGCCCGCCAGCGTCGTAACAATGTCTGCTAAACCTTCCAGCCGGTAGCCATCGACGTTTTCGTTCGCAAACTCATTTTCAATTACGCGCGAACCTGCAAACTCATCCAATCGCAGCAAAAACTCTAAGACGCTCGTCTTGCCCGCGCCCAGCGAACCATTGACTAAATAGAGAGGCAGCGTATCATTAACCGCGCACTCATCGTCGAACGCCGCATTGATACTAAATTCCAAGTCGTTGTCGCGTCTTGCCATGAACCTCATTATACCCTAGAAAAACGGGAATAATTCAGTCAACATCATGCCACTTTTTTACGATGCCATTCTCGCGGTAGTACTCATGCTGCTGCCACTCCTGCATGAATGCCGGATCGCCTTCAACCGCTTCAATTCGAGAGAAGACTTGGCTAATAAGCATACCATCAGGATACTGAGTGCGGTCATCAAGGGTTGGCTCGCCTTTGTCTCGCAAATAGTCGTTAAGAAATCGAAAGCGCTTCGTGCAGATATAACCCGGCCGCGCACAGTGCATCCGCAGGTCATGTAGCGTTCGAATTGGCTGCGGTTCGTCTGCATACGCCTCAAATTTATACATTAACCATATCAGCGGCGTTGCAAACGTCATTGCATCCGACAATTCAGCTTGCGCCTTTGTAAGCTCGCTTAACCGGCGCGTCAATTTGTCTACTGGCATCCCTTGCAGCTTTTGCTTCGCAAGCTGATGGCTACACACACGAATCTTGTCGCTATATTCTTTATAAGCATCGTATTGCTCTAGCAATACATCAACTGCCTGTCGCGCCGTCATTGTTGCATCTCCGCAAAAAATATATCATGTGTAATCTCATGCGCTCGTTCGCCAATAATAACAATCTTGTTTTGTTGATCATCAGTTTCATTGCTGCGGAATTGATGCGGCGTTGCTTCAATATGCCAAGACTGTATCTTGCTATGAATATCGCCCTTAAGCCGTCGTAGGCCATACGCGCATTGCAGTTTTCGCCACACATCCTCAAGCAAATTCGGCGTTATGTCAGCCGCCGCCACGTCGATAACGCTATACGTCGAAGTATCCGCTCTTTGCGCGTCTTCGCCATATAGCATGGCACGCTCTAGCGCACGCGACGGCGATCGCAGTTTCGTCATATCAAACTTGCCAAAATGCATAGGAACAACATTCGTAAGACCACGGTCACGCAGCAGTGCCCGCAGGTCGCGTGCTGCCTCGCTAGGTAATCTATCAATCTTACTCAATAGCACGATATCTGCCGCCTGCGCTTCTCGCAGCATTGCCTCAGGCACACGCTCAACATCACACTCAAGCGCATCAAGCACATAAAACGACTGCTTAAGCTCATAATGCTCTAATATGTCTGTCGCAATAAGCTGTTCAATAAGCTTTAATGAATTCGCTACACCCGTCGACTCAATGATCACCGGCGCATTTGAAGAGGAGAATGTGCGCAGCAGAGAGATAAGTTCATCGCCGCTGCTGCAGCAAATACACGAACCTGCAATCGTTGCCACCTCGTCAGCATGCCTTGCAACAAGCGCCGAATCAACGCTTTCAGCGGCAAACTCATTTTCAATCACGCGCGCACCAGAATATTGCTCTTGTTGCAGCAAGTATTGCAATAATGTCGTCTTACCTGCACCGAGCGCGCCATTAACTAAATATAGTGCTCTACTATCCTTCATCGCATTCCTTTCTATACACGAACACCGAATTAATGACTTCATCTGTCGGATGATATTCTTCCCGCAATACAACATGCGCAATTTCACTCGCAGCAAACGCCGGATAAAGTAATCCCCGCGAACCGCGCGCACTCCGTATCACCACCCGACCGTTAGGCGTAAGGCTCGGCAGGATATGATCAACAATACGCTGCTTATCAGCAACCGATTGTCCAGCCAGACCGGCTATATATATCACATCATAGAAATTAGCCGGCAAATCAACCAGCTGCCCGTCGCCGCGCACGAAGCCGCACGGCCATTGCAGCACCTGCGCTAGTTGTTCCGCCAAATCCATTGCCGCCTTGCACGAATCAATGTGGGTAATCTCAGCGCCTGTCATTTGATATAGCCACCATGCCGTCAACGGCAACGGACCGCTGCCGATAATTGCAACACGAGATTGTTTATCAAGATGCATGCCAGACCGTTCAATCAGTTGAATCTCACGCGCCGTCAATGTGCGGTAATTATCTTGATAGGGAAATTCATTTATTGCTACTAACGGGTCGTTCGCTTGAACGGTCTTTCGCGCCCAAAACTGCTCCAATTTTCCCTCAGCCTCCGAACAACGGCACTGCAAATCATGCAGCAATGCCGCATCGTCAACGTGCCACTGCGGATGCATAATAACCGCTTCAACGAGCTTTGAGAATGCTTGATTAACTTCTGGCGATGGTGCTAACTGCGGCAATCCCATCACTTGTTTAATTACTGTATCCATACGCAGCCAGTATGCACTGTTTATATAATTACTGCAAATCTGTTGCAATTTACGTTGCAATTACCAAAAAAATTAGACCAACAAAAAAGCGCCAGGTAAGGGTGGGCATCACCTGGCGCCATACTGCCCTTCGTCCCACCCGTCTTGGGTATACGTGATCCACCTCACACATACTGGTGATCCGCTGGACAAAGGGGTTAGTAAACGCACAAAGCTGTCTGTAGCGGCGATCATAGTGGAGGGTAGGTTACTAATGACCGCACTTTATGCGCTACCTAACTTGAGATTCGCCATGTCGGCGAATTCTGTTATAGAATAGGGGGTATAAGGTGCTTGATTTTCCTCTTCCGAGTCAATCAATCATCTCCAATATTAGCACACAGTTGACAAAGTGTCAATACTTTTTACAAGAAATTTGTATGAAAATCAATAAAATTGCTCCAGATGATACTATCTATCTCCAGGGATTATGCCATATTGACGACGCGCCGCACGTGTTGTATTGCATGGGAACACTGCCAACGAAGCGCGCGCCGACCCTCGCAATCGTTGGTACGCGCAAGCCGACGCGCTACGGCATTGAAGTAACGACGAAATTTGCCGGCGACTTAGCGCGGCAAGGAATTATTATTGTGAGCGGCCTCGCACTCGGCGTCGACGCGCTCGCGCACCGCGCTTGCTTGGAGGCTGAGGGCACGACAATCGCGGTTATTGCAAATCAGCTGCCGGATATTTACCCCGCCGCCAACCGCGCGCTTGCCGAAAGAATCATCGCGCAAGGCGGCGCGATCTTGTCCGAGCACTGCATTGACGAGCCTAAACCGTACGTCGTCGGCAAATGGAGCTTTCTCACGCGCAACCGGTTAGTCAGCGGGCTCGCCGACGCAATCCTCATCACCGAAGCAGCCGCCCGCAGCGGCACGCTCAACACCGCCGCACACGCGCTCGCGCAGGGCAGAGAAGTTTTTGTCGTCCCTGGCAACATCACCAGCCCGATGAGCGCCGGCTGCAACGCGCTGATTCGCCAGGGCGCCACGCCCGTCACTAGTCCCGACGATATTATTGCCGTCTTGCTGCCGCACAAAAAAGCCCGGCAGTCCACGCCGGCGCGCGGCGCTACACCCGCCGAAACCGCCATCATCAAACAACTCGCCGCCGGCATACGCGACGGCGACGAAATCCAGCGCGCGACCAGCTTAAATGCTGTCGAATTCAGCACCACGCTCACGCTCCTTGAAATCAACGGCGTCATCTGCTCGCTCGGCGCAAATCAGTGGATGCTACGCTAGATACCGCTCACGCTTGCAAAACTGCCTCTGTTTGCGTTACAGTTTTGCAATGAAACACGACCGCTCGCCAGAAGACAAACCGCTCGTCGCTACACGCGACATTTTTACGATACCGAACGCAATAAGCCTATGCGGCGCGGCGCTCGCTTGGAAAGGCGCCGAAACCGCGGAAACGCCTAAAGGAACTGCTATGCTTATCGCCGGGCGGGGGCTTGACGCGCTTGACGGCAAAGTGGCGCGCGCCACCGGTCAAACGAGCAATTTCGGCGCATTAACAGACGCTAGTCTTGATAAGATCGCAACCGCAAAAATTATATACGAACTCACGAAGAAAGGTATCATGCCAAAGGAAATCGCAGCCGCGCTCGCCGGCTTACAAACCGCCAATGCGCTTGCAACCACCGCGACCATGCTGAAATATCCCGGCAAATCAATCCGCCCGACAACATCAGGCAAACTCGCGATGGCTGGAGAAATGGCATCAATATTCGCTTACGGTATCGGTGGCGCAGCAGAACGAAGCGGCCACGAAACGATCGCGGCAGTTTCTCGGGCTGTTGGCGGGCTCGCTTTCGCTGCATCGCTGCCATGCGCGCTTCATTCCTCATACGCGTACGTGCGGCAAGCTGCCCAATAGCCGCCTCAAGCAATTTGGCATTTTTCGCAATGCACTATATTATAGACAGATATGAAGAACCTCGTTATCGTCGAGTCGCCGGCAAAAGCAAAAACCATTGAAAAATATCTTGGGCATGATTTTCATGTTTTGTCAAGCGTAGGACACATCCGCTCTATTGCAAAAAAAACCAAAGACGGCACGCCGCCAATTGATGTTGCACACGATTTCAAAACTATATACGAAATTGACCCCGAAAAGAAAAAAATTATCACCGAGCTAAAAAAAGCCGTCAAGGCAGTCGGCGCAGCAAACGTCTGGCTCGCTACTGATGAAGACCGCGAAGGGGAGGCAATTGCTTGGCATCTATGCGAAGTTTTGAATCTCGACCCCGCCACCACTAAGCGCATTACCTTTCATGAAATCACCAAACCGGCAATTGAGGCAGCGATCCAACACCCGCGCACTGTTGACATGAAGCTCGTTGAAGCGCAGCAGGCGAGACAGATCTTAGACCGCCTTGTTGGTTTTGAGCTAAGTCCTGTCGTCTGGCAAAAAGTCCCGGGCGGTAAATCCGCCGGACGCGTACAGAGTCCAGCTGTACGCCTGTTAGTTGAGCGCGAGCATGAAATTGAGCAATTCGCGGGCAGCTTCCAATTCAAGGTTACCGCCGTATTTGTATACGACGGGCAAGAAGTCAAAGCCGAGCTTAAGCAGCGGTTTGACACTGAAGCTGATGCGCGCGCCTTCCTAAAATCACTGAACAACGCAAAATATATCATTGACGATATAAAGACATCGCCGTCAACCCGCAACCCTGCCGCGCCATTCACCACCAGCACGTTGCAGCAAGAAGCCAACGCCAAGCTAGGCATGAGCAGCCGCGCCACTATGGCGAGTGCGCAGAAATTATATCAAGAGGGGCGCATCACATACATGCGTACCGACAGCGTAAACCTATCAAAACAGGCAATTGCCGCTAGCGCCGACCACATCAAGCGGCTCTACGGTATTGAATACAGCCACGCCCGCACATTCAAAACGAAATCCGCCGGCGCACAGGAAGCCCACGAAGCAATCCGCCCAACTGATGTCACGCGCGAATCGGTCAGCGGCAACGGCTACGACCAAAAGCTCTACGACCTCATCCGCCGGCGCACGCTCGCCAGCCAAATGGCATCCGCCAAGATAGAGAACACAACGGTAACGATCCGGATCGAACAGGCAAATACTAAGCAGGCGGTCAACAGTGCTGCTAATGCAAACGGTCTCGTTTTTGAGGCTAAAGGACATACCATTGTCTTCGACGGCTTCCTGCGCGTCTACGGTGGCGGCAAGGACGACACTGTCCTACCGACATTTACCGCCGGCGATCTTGTGCGCGAGTATTCCATGGAGGCGCGCCAAATCTTTGCCCGTCCGCCTGCGCGCTATACCGAAGGCACGCTTGTCAAGAAACTTGAAGAGCTCGGCATCGGCCGCCCGAGTACCTACGCTACGATCATGAATACAATCCAAACACGCGGTTACGCTGAACGCGGCGAATCCGAAGGCGAGCCGCGCGACATTATCGTGCTGCAGCGTATTGATGGGAATGTTGAACGCAGCATCCAGACCGAAAAAACCGGCTCGACCCGGGGCAAACTCATACCAACGCCAGCGGGCGAGCTTATTAGCGGCTTTCTTACCGACCATTTTAAGCCAGTCGTTGATTACGGATTTACCGCCAACGTTGAGAAAGATTTCGATGACATCGCAAGCAACAAATTAACGCGCAATGCCATGCTGCATAACTTTTACGAGCCGTTTCATGCCCGCATCGAGCAATCGGGCGCAATTGACCGCAGCAAGGTTGGCGATTCGCGCGACATCGGCACTGACCCGAAAACCGGCAAGCCGATCATCGCGCGCTTCGGACGCTTCGGGCCGATGCTCCAGCTCGGCAGCACCGATAGCGGCGAGAAACCGCACTTCGCACCACTGCCGCGCGGCGCAAAAATCAGCACCGTCACATTAGAGCAAGCACTCAAAGCGTTTGAGCTGCCGCGGCTTGTCGGCACAACTGAAGACGGACAGGACATCAAAGCCAACATCGGGCGCTTCGGACCATACATTCAAGTCGGCAAGCTATATGTCAGCCTAAAAGAAGATGACCCGCGCGAAATTACCGAAGCAAAAGCACGCGAGTTATACGCCGCAAAACTGCAAGCCGAAGCCGAAAAACATATCGCCGATTTTGGCGACGTCAAAGTACTCAACGGACGCTTCGGACCATACGTCACCGATGGTAAAAAGAACGCAAAAATCCCGAAAGACACCGACCCGAAAACAATCACAGCCGAACAAGCACGCGAGATGATTGCCGCTGCACCCGCCAAACGTGCGCGCGGACGGCGCAGTACTGCGCAAAAAGCCGGCAAACCACGCGCCTCATCAGCAAAAACAAATAAAAAGTAGCTCTTGCTGCATTGTCATAGAGCGTAAACGCGAAAAGGGCCGTCACGCGGCGCGCTTGCAGTGCTAAGTTACTCCGAAAAACCACGCCTTGACGCCATTATCGTAACAGTGTATTATCATAAATATGACATTTCGTCAACGCCTCCGTGAGGTACGCCACTGGCTTCTGCTTTGTTTATTCGCTGTCTGTATTACGTCGATTTATTCGCTGTCGATCAAAAATCCAGCCGATAATTTTTACGCTATGTACCGCTTAGGCAAAATAGCACGCATCATTCACGACATACCGTATTGTAGCGGCAGCGCTGAACAAACGATTGATCTATACCTGCCGCCAGAACCGACCGGTCCGGCTCGTACCCATACGCCGTATCCACTCGCTATCTACGTTCATGGCGGCGGCTGGAGCAAAGGCGATAAACGCAATGCAATCGCCGATTTCTACGGCGCCGCTTTGGTACGCGCCGGATTCGCATTCGCGTCAATCAATTACCGCCTGGCGCCGCAGCACCGCTATCCGGTGCAGAATAACGACACTGCTTGCGCCATCAACACGCTTGCCGCGATCGCGCCCCAGTACGCCATTAACACGCACAAAGCTATCCTAATAGGCGACAGCGCCGGCGGCTTTTTAGTGAGTACCTACGTGCTTTCTACCGCCAAGCCGCCCGTGACAATCCGCGGCGTCGTGAGCCTATACGGCACAACCGATTTAGTGCGCCAGCTCAAATTAGGGCGCCGGCGCAATCCGAATGCCTTTAATTATCTCGGGTCAGCCGACTTTGCAACTGCTAAAAAAGCCAGCCCGCTCTACCATAAAATCGCCGGCACGCCGCCGCCGTTCTTATTCCTGCATGGTGCCAAGGACAAGGTCGTATCACCCGACCAGTCGCATTTATTGTATGAACGTATCGTTGTACGGCAACCGCTCAGCCGTTTCATTCGCATATCGCACGCTGGACACGAGTTTACTGGCGCGTCGAATTTAACGCGAGCGCAAATCCGTGAGACTATTGTGAAATTTGCCGCCGAGCATACCGGAATCAGCCTGGAGGACGGCGTATTTGATGACATTGACGATATTGATACGCAAGCGCTCTTGTCCACGCCGCCAGCGATTGACATATCAACCGACATTGATACGCCGCGGTACCCGCATACGCCCGCAAGCACTGTGCCCATCTTTAATTTCGCTACACCACTACCGGGTCATCAGTCCTAAACCGTACTGTAATACTACCTATATTTTACTTATCATGATATTTATGATGTGGATTTATCGCCGTCTTGTACATATCATCGGCAATTCAACAGAGGTAATTTGACAGGATATAAAAATATTTCCAGCCTTATCATTCTTTTTCAGTAAAAAAAGTACCAAAAAAACATTTACCATAAGCGTCGATATTGTGATACAATATTTATAGAACCGTGAGGGTTTGACATCTATAA
>JABCOJ020000032.1 GCA_013333675.2 Candidatus Saccharimonadota bacterium
GAGGAAACACCTGTTCTCATTCCGAACACAGAAGTTAAGCTCCCCAGCGGCGATTATACTGCGAAAGTGGGAAACTAGCACGGTGCCGAATTATAAAAAGACCATCCGAATAGGGTGGTCTTTTTTTGATCGGCGTTATATTATGTAATGTCACAAGATATAGAAAATTAGCTAATTCAAGAGAAAAGCTATACATGATTTACAAACCTATTTGATTTAGCAGGATCCGGGCTTGATCTTAAGTCTCTTTTTGGGTATCGGAAATTTGCTCGCTAACTATAAGGACGACTCTTTTTAAGCTGCAGTGAGATTAATTTAAGTCGTCGTGTAAACCAAAAGTAAGCCCGAAAGGGGCTTACTGTATCATTCTCGAATCTCGCAGAAAACGAGAATTGTTGTGGTGAACCTTATGGTTTTTGATAAGATTCAAACAGGTGCATATCTATAATATCGCACCGGATGCATAAGTGCAATAGTTTTTATATCATAATTTTGTGTTCTGTAACCATTGACAGTTTGAAGCGTTTGTGCTAAAATTAAAGCATACATATAACATATGTGAGGTAACGTGAGGGTTTTGGCAGTCTTTTGTAAAGAGGTTCCAGAGCCCTTTTAATATATTGCCTACAGGGCAGGGAGGATTAGATATATGGCAGGAACAAAGGCAGGCGGCAAAAAAGCAGCACAGAAAAACTTAGCAAAAGACCCTAATTTTTACGCGAAAATTGGCGCAAAGGGTGGTCGCAACGGGCGTACGGGTGGTTTCGCAGCGAATCCGGCGTTGGCGCGTATTGCCGGTGCAAAGGGTGGTCGTATTTCGCGGCGTGGTAAAAGTAAGAAAGTAGCACAAGACGACGCGACACTTGCGGCGTAAATACGCATCGCTTGTATGAAAAATACCCCGGAAATCTATGGGGTATTTTTTGTTGCACGATAACGCCGCAGCTGACATGTGCGTGCATCATTAACGCGCCATGTATGCAGGCAGGCAAGGCATTGATAGCAGTGACGTTTGGTTTGTACGCCCGTTGCAGCGCAGCGAGGGCAAAGTGATCGTGCATGGAGCCAATCGCGGTAGGTGTCAAGCGTTTCTTCAATATAGTCTTCGTGTATCTGAATATTAAATTCGTGCGCTAATATGATTGCCTGATCCCACGCGGCGCGTTCCATGGCGAGCAACTCAATATCTCGTAGATATTGCTTATGATTTAGCAGTGCGTGCCCGAATTCATGTAGAAGCTGCGCTTCGGCATATTGAGCCGACGCATCATATGTAATAGCACAAGCAGTATGATTCCAGCAAAACACCTCGCCTGGAGTGATGGTGAGGTGTTGTAAGTGTGGTATGTCTGCTGCCTTAGCGCATAGTTTTGGCAAGAGCCAAGTAATCTTTTCCATAGTAATAGCATCCGTACACAACTGCTTCTTCGGGGTGTTTTGCTTGCACGATCTTTGGGCAAGGAATGTGCGGCGGCAAATGGTCGGTTAATATCTCGGACAGAAACTCGCCGTAGCGCTCAAAATAAGTACCGACGCTGCCGCCGATGATAATAACGTCGGGCTGTACAATAGGGACAACTGCTAAAAATCCGCGCGACATGCGCCCGGCGATTTGCCGCCATGTACGTTTATTTTTAATGTCGCGGGCGAATTTTTTGTAGTCGCGGACGATGGCGCGCCCCGAAGCGAAACTCTCCCACTGCCGAACTTTGCCTTTGTACTCGACAAGCGCTCGTCCAGCTTCGCTATAGCGCAAGCCGGGGTCAATATAACCATTCGTGCAGATGCCGCTCCCGATACCGGTGCTGATCGTAACGTAGAGCGATGATCGGGGAATACTGCGCAGTGCACGCGTTTCCGATAGTCCAGCGAGATTAGCGTCATTCTCAATAAGTACAGGAACGCCTGGTAAGAGATTCTTGAGCGCCGTATGCGCGCTAAAGTTTGCCCAACCGAGATTTTGACACCAAACAGCAGTGCCATTACGAATGATTCCTGGCAGTGCAACGACGATAACGTCGACTTTTTTGTCCGTGTAGCGTTCGCGTATAATTCGTTTTAGTTCTGCAGTGTACTGGGCTGGTTCTTTTGGCGTGGGGAATTTGATCGAGTCGCCCATTCTGCCGTTGTCTGCAAACGAGGCGACGAGCGTTTTTGTCCCACCAGTATCAATCGTAATTATCATATATCTAGCATAACACAGTTGATTTTTATGTAGAAAAGATGGTATAATAAACGAAAGGAGTTTTTTCGGAAAGGAGATGGCGATGGCGCATCAGAAGGAAAAAGGAGCAATTATCGGATATGTGCTGGTTGGCGCGCTACTAACGACAGCGCTTGCCGGCGGCGTCTATGTGATGCGCCACGGTGCAACATCAACAAGCGATACTGTGCAAACAGCTAAGACCGATGAAGCAGCGAAGACCGACGCGGCGGATACGAACAAGAAGGAAGAGGCGAAAAATTCAAGTACAGCAACGCCAGACGATAAAGCAAGCAATAAAAAAGACTCAGTTGATACTGTCTTGAAGCAGCAGGCGGATAAGAATAAGGCTGATAGCAAAAAAACTGAGGATAAAAAGCCGACCGAAGTAAAGACTGAGCAAAAGACTGATGCAAAGGCGGGTACAACGACGACACCGGCGCCAGCGCCAACTCAGACTCAGCCGAGCAATCAAGCGAACGCGACGCCAGCAACAACGCCGACAACAAGTACGTCGCCAAACTCCGGGCTGCCGCACACGTCGACTGCGCCGGCAGCGAACCAATTACCAGCAACTGGTCCTGGCGAGGCGGTTATTGCGGCGGTTGCCGGCGTCATTCTATTGGGCGTCGGTATGGCGTATATTCGCTCACAGCGGCTTATCTAGACACTAGGGGTGAAATACGCTATACTAAAGCGTAGTTGATGGCATAGCTATTTTAGTGTGTCTTCAGAGAATATTAACGTTAAGAAAGGAGTATTGGCGGCTTTCTATGATAGATGGCGGCTAATAACGAGTATTTATGGCAAAAGCCACGATTACAATGGACGACCTTTTGAGCGGCGACGGCGGAAAACAGCTTGTTGCAGGCGAAATGGTTACCGGGCACGTGCTAAGCGTGCGAAAACACGAAGTATTGATTGATTTGGGCGCGCATGGCGTTGGTTTCGTGCCGCGCCGCGAAGTTGGCTTTGGCCGGCAGCTAGCGGTTGGCGATGAAGTTGCGGCAAGCGTCGTTGATACAGAACTCGAAAACGGCTATAGTCTTTTGAGCCTGCGTAAAGCAGCGAAAGACCGCGGCTGGGAAGAAGTTCAGGCAAAGATGGACGCTGGCGAAATCATTGAAGTGACGCCGCACGACGCAAACCGCGGCGGCTTGCTGGTAGAATACGAAGGCGTGCGCGGTTTCTTGCCGGTGTCACAGTTGTCGGCGGAGCATTATCCGCGCGTTGGCAGCGCTGATAAAGATGAAATCTTGTCGCGGTTGAATGCGTTAGTTGGACAAACGATTCGAGTTCGCATCCTAGATTGCGACCGCAAAGCAAACAAGCTAATTTTCTCGGAAAAAGAGGCGATCAAGGACGGTCTAGCGGAGCGGTTTGAGAAACTCAAAGTTGGCGATACGGTAACGGGCGTGGTCACGGGCGTGGTTGATTTTGGCGCATTCGTGAATGTTGATGGCATTGAGGGCTTGATTCACATTTCGGAAATCAGCTGGGAGCGCGTTAATAATACGTCTGACTATGTGAAAGTCGGACAAAGCGTTGAAGCGAAGATTATTTCGATTGACAAAGAGCGCCTGAGTTTAAGTATGAAGCAACTGACGAAAGACCCGTGGCTTGATGAGGTTGATAAATTTAAGAAAGGCGATAAAGTCGAGGGTACGGTTACGCGCATTACGCCGTTTGGGGCATTTGTGCAGATTAGTCCGGCAGTTGAGGCGTTGGTTCATGTTTCGGAGATTGGCGGTGGTAATGATGTTGACCCGGAGAAGGTGTTTACGCTCAATGCGCGCAAAGAATTTGTCATCTTGGATATTGACAAAGAAGGCCGCAAAGTTAGCTTGACGCTGACTGATAAGAAAAAGAAATAGCACCCATGTAATTATTCATGGATAATTGTCCCGGCGAGGTGCGGGCAGAAAGGAGCAAGAAATGGGCAAATCCGAAAAAGTATTGATGATTGCTGATTCAATTACCGTAGGAGAGCTCGCTGAAACGCTCAATTTGCCAGTTGCGCAGCTCGTCGGTGAATTATTCAAGAATGGTATCGTGGCGACGATCAATCAGCGCATTGATTTTGAGACGGCAGAAATTATCGTTGACGAGTTAAAGCTGGATGTTGAGCTGCGGCGTAAAAAAGTTGATTCGTCGCCCGTGCAACGATTACATAAACCATCGGCAAATGCGTCGGTACGCCCGCCGATCGTTGCCGTAATGGGACACGTTGATCACGGAAAGACGACGTTACTTGACGCAATTCTTGATACGAAAGTAGTTGAAGGTGAAGCGGGCGGTATTACGCAGCATATTAGCGCATACCAGACGCGGCGGAATGGTCGTACGATCACTTTGCTTGATACGCCAGGGCACGAAGCGTTTGCAGCACTTCGCCAACACGGCGCGGCGCTTACGGATGTTGTAATTATCGTGGTGGCGGCAGATGACGGCGTGATGCCGCAGACGGTTGAGGCGATTAAATTCGCCCGTAGCGCCAATGCGAAAATAGTTGTTGCAATCAACAAGATCGACAAAGAGGGCGCGAATGTTGATCGCGTAAAAGCACAGCTGGCAAGCGAATATCAGCTCAATCCGGAGGAATGGGGCGGTGATACAATCATGGTGCCGGTAAGCGCAAAAACAGGCGAAAATCTTGATAAACTTCTCGACATGGTGCTGCTTGTTGCCGATATGGAGGAATTGAAAGCCGACGCTGATGTGCCGGCGGAGGGCTTGGTGATTGAGGCGCACATGGAAAAAGGCCGCGGTTCGGTGGTGAATTTGCTTATTGAGCAAGGGCAGCTAAAGCCGGGACATTTTCTCGTGGCGGGCACGTCGTACGGTAAAGTGCGCACACTGCTAAACTACAGGGGGGAAACGATCAAGTCGGCTGGTCCGTCGACGCCGGTCACTGTAACGGGATTCAAAGAACTGCCGCAATTTGGCGATATATTCACTGTAGTGAAGAACGAAAAGACCGCACGCTTAGCAGTGGAGCGCGCTAAGGTTGAAGCCGAAAAGCAAGCTGCCAGCACCAATGTGACGGGTGCTGACCTGTTGAAAATGATGACAAGAAAGCATGATAGCCAAGAGTTTAATGTCGTTGTGAAAGCAGATGTGCAAGGCTCGCTCACTTCGGTGATGGATAGCTTACGCCTGGTGGATACGGGCGACGCGATTGACTTGCGTGTGATCGGCAGCGGCGTGGGCAATATTAACGAAAGCGATATTCGTTTGGCGGATAGTTCGCAGGCGATCGTGTACGGCTTTAATGTTGATTTACCGCCGGCAGTGAAGCGCCTCGCGATGCGCGACCGCGTGCAGGTGCGCTTGTTCAAAGTTATTTATGAGCTGCTAGACGACGCGCGCCAAAGTATGGAGCAAATGCTTGAACCAGATGTTGTTGAGACGGAAATTGGCGTACTTGATGTGAAGGGCGTGTTCCGTACGATGCGCGACGAAGTGATTTGCGGCGGTATGGTAGCAAAAGGCAAGGTTGTGGCGCATACGTTGGCGCGCGTTAAGCGCAGCGGCGAGCAAATCGCCGAAGTTGAAGTGATGTCGGCGCAGCGCCAGCAGCAAGAAGCAAAAGAAGTGTTTGAGGGTGAAATGTGCGGGCTGAGTATACGCACGCACAAAAAGCTCCAATTGGAGATCGGCGATACGCTGGAGTTATTTACGCGCGAGCTGGTGAAACGGACGTTGTAGCAGGTAATTTCATAATTATTTGCATAAAACACCCTTGACGTTGTTGCATGGCGCGTCTATAATAGGTGGCGAGGATGAGTAAAAAGCTTGCATTTTTGTGTAAGTTGGTGTATAATATAAAAACGATTATAAATTTGTATCTGAAAGGATTAGCTGTCGCTTATGTCACGGTTTGAACGCTTTAGGACCTCGTCTCCGGAGAGGGAAGAAAAAAACATACAAAGAGATGTACTGATGAGTGACGATAGTCCTATGCGGACTCTTATTGAGAGTACTAATCTTGCTCTTATAACTAAAGATCCGAGCATTGAGAGCATGGTTGACAATAGGTTTTCAGCTATGAATGAAGTGCTAGGAGTAATAAAAAAACACGAAAACGAAAAGGGCGGCACTCAGGGACAATATCTTACAGAGTTAATGCAGCAGGCGCAAAAGCAAAATAAGTCGCAAGAATATATAGATTTGCTAACCGAGATCTGCGGGAGTCAGGACATAAAAGATATTGAGGCGAGTTTGTGTCATGGTGGTCCCGAAGGGCAGGATATTAAAAATAAATATCTTGCTTATTCAAGCGCTCTTGAAGTCGTAGAAAAAGCGCGTGAACCAAAATCATCCTCCCCTAATCTCGTTAGTCTCGTTGATGTGGGATCGCTTATAGATGGTGATGCCGGCGCGGCAGTAGAGGATAGGTATTTACAAGCTTGCCGTGACAATATAGTTACTCATTATAGTAATCTTTACGATAAAGCTTTAGGAGAGAAAGCACGCAAGAAAATAACAAATGATCTATATAGGGGTTTGCGCCGCACTAGAGTTAAAGATACTGAACTCTTTTTGCTGCTAAATGATACCTATCAAAACTTCATCGAAGGGCAGTCAGTCGAGAAACGTCAGAAGAAAGATAAAGAGCGACTGGATGAGATAGAGGATTTATTAAAGAACGACCCACAGAACAGAGATGAATTACTGAGTGAGAAGGAAGAGATTGAAGAGGGGTGGTATGAAGCCGCACTTAAGAGACTCTCGGATTTGAGGTTTACATATGAGACAAAAGAGCAGGGTATTCTTGAAAACAAAGCGTCGGCGTATTACAGAATAAAGAATGTTGCTCGGCGTATTGCACCTTTTAAGCCAAGGAGTGAAGATGTAAAGAGGGAGAGCGAGAAGCTGGACAAAGATCTCGATAAAGCGGAAGAAGAAATTAAAACGTGGTCCGTAAAACTTGCGGGTACTCGGGCTGAGGTGGAAGGCAAGGGTAAAACTGACCAGGAGAAGTCGGACATAGCGTTTGAAAAGCTGCGTACTATGCTAGACTACGATGTGCGTAACGCGGTGAACGGAAAGATAAAAGAACAGCTGCAAAAGCGATGGAAATTTACTCGTGCAGTTGGCAATTTTCTAAGTAGTGGTGATAGCAAGACAAAGAAGTGGGTAAAAGGTATGGGCACGGGGTTTGCTGTTGGGAGTGTAGTTTCTGCCATGAAAGTCATGGGCGTGGCTGGCTGGCCACTAACGGCGGCAGTAGGAGCTGTCGCTACTCCCATCGGTATGTTCATGCACCGCGCAGTGCGTTTGTCGGTTGCCGAAAAGAATCTCAAGGCGCATGAGGATGACCAGGGGCATGCAAAATCGCTATTTGAAAGTGATCAAGATTTTCAAGCCCAAAAAGATAAAATAGTACAGAGTGCAGGTTCCTCAGGTAAACCTATAGAGAGCATGGCTCATTATATCATGGATACTAGCCGCAAACAGAGCGAAAGCGATAATAGTAATGTCGCAAAAGAAACGCACCGGTTTATGATGTCTTATGGCGCAGGGGCGGTACTAGGTAGGATTGCTACCGCTTGGGCAGTGCCTATGATTAAAAATGGCGTCAGTAATCTTTTTGACAGTGCTGAGTCTACTCCTAATATTCCTGCTACGGCGCCAAGTTTTGATGGCGCTGCGGATGCGAATGGTGCCGGAATTGGTGGTGCCCTTGGTGCCTCTGAGCATACTCCTGGTGTCCTTTATGTTCCGAAACCAGATTTTAGCGAGTATGACTATCCATGGAACTGGGCGGCAGATAACTTTGGTACTGAAAATGCTGCATCGAAATTGCATGAATTAGCCGATATGGCTGCACAAAATGGTTACGATGTAGAGTGGCACGGAAGCGGCGCAAATGAATGGGTGTCTATAAACGGTGATAGCAATACTACATCTGTGCTGAAGGTGTTGAGCCAGTATGCCAAAAAATAAAAGGGAGGGGTAAATGTTTAATATTGATGACGCTCTGCTGACAAAAATCGGCTACAATGTAGCGATGCTGACAGAAGAGCAAAAAGATAAATACAAGCGGGAAATTCAAGAGGAGCTAAATCGGCGCGTGGCGGAGCGGTTTTTGCCGGAGCTGAGCGATGACGAGATTGTCGAGTTTGAAGACGTGCAGGGCAACCCTGACCGCACACGGCGCTGGCTGGCAGAGTTCCACGGTGATTACGCGACGCGCGAGGACTACAAGGCGGTGCGCCAGCTGATGGACAGCGACGAAGAGGCAATGAGTTTTTACGCAGCTGCTTTATGGCTACGTTATGCGATTCCTGGATATGGCAAGATGATGCAGGAAGTGTTTGACGAGTATGTTGAAGAGCTGATTGATATGCGCAACGAGGTCAATAAGCAGCTCGGACTTATTGCATAAGCGGAGTAAGCTCTATATACTAGAGGGAGAGAAACGGAGGGACAATGTTTCAGTTAGATGATAATTTTTTGCAAGAAGTGGGGCTCGGTAGCTTACCAGACGACCAGAAGCAGGCATTTTTAGCGCATTTTCGCGAGCAGTTAGAGATGATTGTTGGTACGAAATTGAGCGAGGGGCTAAGCGACCAGCAGCTTGATGAGTTTGAGTCGTTCATTGACCGCAAGAGCGACCGCGTCAGTGCGTGGCTGGCAACGAATGCACCAAACTATGAGCAAGACGCGGTATACCAGCAGCTTCGCGCAAACGCGCCTGATAATGTGCCGGCGGATGTGCTATTGGCTGAATATGCAAGCCTGAAATGGCTCGGGATGAACCGCCCGAATTATCGAGACGTTGTCGCGCAGACGATGAATGAGCTGAAGCGGGAAATTATCGCAAACCGCGATGCGATATTAGGCGGCGACGCATCCGCTGCGTAGATGCTGTCCTCCTTCCTTTTGTAGGTTTAGAAGCGGCATTGGATAACCGTCTGGTGATATGCTAGGCGGTTATTTAGTTTTTGGTCGAATTATAATAGCCGCGCAAGAATTCGCCAGCAGACATAGCCTTGCCGCTAGGGGCAATAAGCTCGTCGATTGATAAAAATGCGCCGTTTGCACATAGTAAATCAAGAGGTGTTTTTGCATTCACAGCAGCGTGTGCTTTGGTGACGATGAGTTTATATGAGCCGATGGTGACGCGCGAACGCGGGAACCCGAGATGGGCGCGAATGCGCGCCTCGGCCTGGCTAGCGGTAAGCGCGGTTAGATCAAGGTCGGTGTCATTACGGCTTAGCAATTGGCAGTAGGTGGCGTTGGCGTCGTCTTGAGGTGTTGGCTGAAGCGCGCCGCTCAAAATATTGGGCAGTTTCGCAGCGAGAGCCGCTGCACCGAGTTGGCCGAGCGTCTTGTATAACTCAGGACGAGTTTCGGATTGGTCCAGACTGTGGCGTGTTTGATAATAAATTGGTCCGGCGTCCATGTCTTTCGTAAGCTGCATAAGCGTCACGCCTGTGGTTTTGTCGCGGTTGGCAATGGCGGACTCAATTGGTGATGGACCGCGGTACTTTGGTAGGAGAGAAGGATGAACGTTGATGATGCCAGGAGTGAATAAATTTATGATACTCTGCGGAATAATTTTGCCGTAACTGACAAGCACGCCGGCAGGATTTTTTATTAATTTTATATCATTTATGATGTTTTTTAGTTTAGTTGGTTGCCATACGGGTATATTATGCTCTGCGGCGTAAACTTTGACGGCGGGTGCAGTGAGCACGCGATGGCGTCCGCGCGGCGTGTCTGGTTTGGTGACGATGGCAGCAACATTAAATCCGTTTTCGATGAGCGCACGTAAACTGTATAAGCTGAAATCCTCAGTCCCGAAAAAGATAAGCGGCTGCTTAGTCCCAGAGGTCGTGGTTATCTTTGACATGCGTATTATAGTCGAGCGGATCAAGCTCGCCCTTGTCATTTAGCCGGTAAAATGCATCGGTTTTATCGCGGATGTGGTCGACAAATACGATACCATTGCAGTGGTCGATTTCATGCTGAATGACGCGCGCTAAAAATCCTTCGGCTTTGATGCGAATTTCGTCGCCGTCGACATTCATCGCTTTGATGCGGACACGGCTGTAGCGCGGCACCTTACCGTAAAAATCGCGCACGCTAAGACAACCTTCATAGTCTTCAACAAGCTCGCCCTCGTATTTTACAATTTCTGGATTAATGAGAGCGATAAATTCTTGGTTTTCTTTGTTCTCAAAGTCGTTGCGCACGATAATGACGCGGTCAAGCCGGTCAATTTGCACAGCGGCGAGCGCGGCGCTGATTTCGTGTGGACGCGACGCTTCCCAGTCGATACTTGCGTCAGTCATGTCCTTAACGATCTGGCGGATTTCTTCGGTGATGACGTGAACTTTCTGCGACTTTTGGCGCAGGTGGGGGTTTGGCAGAGTAATAATAGATTCTTTCTTCACAACTCTGTATATTATAACAGATTCATCGGGTCAATGTCATATTGCCAGTGCGTGGACGGTAGCTGTGCGATGATATTGAGTAGGGTGGTGCGTGTTGGCGATTTAACGACGATTTGCCAGCGATAGGTGTCGCGTTGCCGTTCGTAAAAAGCGGGAGTTGGACCAAATATATATAGATTTGGATAATCTGTGCGAAGTTTTTTAGCAAGTATTTGGGCGTTATTGATGGCGGCTTTTTCGGTTTTGTAGATACACGTGAGTTTGAGCAAATAAGTGAATGGCGGAAAATGGCTTTTACGTCGCCTAGCAAGTTCGGTAGTATAGAAAGCAGCATAATCCTGTGCAGCGCCAGTACGGATTGTTTCGTCGTGTGGTTGATATGATTGGATGACAACATTAGTTTGCTGGTTGGTGCGCCCGACACGCCCGACGACCTGCGACAATAGTTGAAAGGTACGTTCGCGCGCCATGAAATCGGGCAAAGCGAGCCCGGCGTCCGCCTGAATAACGCCGACGGTGCCAAGGTGCGGCAGGTCAAGCCCTTTAGCGACGACTTGTGTGCCGATAATAATATCAATTGTGCCGTCGTAGAGTTCTTGGTAACGCTTTTCAAGCGTATGCGCGGCGGCGGTATCGCCATCAAAGCGCGCAACGGTTGCGTGCGGAAATAATTTCCTAATCTCCAATTCAATAAGTTTCGTGCCGATGCCTTTATGAGCGATATCAGTTTCGTGGCAATCAGGGCAAGAAGTTGGTACGGGCGCCGTGTTACCGCAAATGTGGCATTGCAGTATGTGCTTGTCGATATGGAGTGTGAATGGCACGAAGCAGCGCGGACAGATTGCAGACCAGCCGCAGTTAGTGCAGAGTGTCGTACTGGCGCTACCGCGGCGGTTGTGAAAAAGTAGGATTTGCTGCTTGTGTTCAAGCGAGACTGTAATGCGGGCGAGGAGCGAGTCGGATAAAAAACGATGTTGAACAAAATTTGTTTTTGATGTCATATTTATGATGTCGACGTGCGGCGGCGGAGCGGCTTGTGCACGGCGAGGGAGTGTAATGATCGAGCTATTGGTGTGTGTGGCAAGGTAATACTCGTTGATGAGCGGCGTTGCTGAACCTTGAATAACGGGCGCGCCATGATGCGCACCAAGCGTGGCGGCGACGCGCAAAGCCGAATAGCGTGGCGATTGATCTTGCTTGAAACTTGGTTCGTGCGCTTCGTCAATAATGATAGCGCCAATGTGGGTAAGCGGCAGAAAGAGCGCTGAGCGCGGACCAACGGCGATACGCGGAATGGTGCTTTGAAGGGCATTGAGCCAAATCTGATGGCGCGCAGACTCGGTTTGCTGCGAATGGGTTAGTAAGATGTCGGAAAAATGCTGTTCAAACTCTGCGATAAGCTGCGAAGTGAGGGCGATTTCTGGTACAAGGATAATGACGGATTTTTGCTGCGCCATAATATGCTTGGCATAGGTGATGTAAACAGCGGTTTTGCCGCTGCCGGTAACGCCGTGCAGCAAGGCTGTTCCATTTGTACGCTGCGTGAGCGCATCAACGGCGACTTGCTGGTCTTTGTTGAGTAAATAATGTGTTCGATTCCGCGAAATCGTTTGGCGGGAATATGCTGCTGCGCGCCGCTTTTTTGCGAGGCCGCGCGGCAAGATTGTCTGCAATGTGGTCGCAAGGGGTGCGGCGTAGTAGCGAGCCATCCATAGAGCAGTTTTGAGCAATGGATTTGGCAGTGGCGGGATATCAAGCGCAGATGTAACAGCACGCGTATCATATGCTGGTTTTCGCGTGTGTTTTATAACAATGCCGGTTAGCAGCAACTTGCCGACTGGGATTGTCACGAGTTGTCCAATTTGTAGAACTTGTTCGCTGCAGTAGGTAAAGTAATCGCTGCCAGCGCGAACAATCTTGATCGGTGCGACGTCGTAATAGTGCATACATGGTATTATACCTTGCATAGACGAGAGAGCGACTGCTACTATAAACGTATGTATTTTGAAAGCAGGGCACAAGCTGGGCAATTACTGGCTGCACAGGTTGTTGATAAGTATCGGTACGAGAACTGCGCGGTCGTAGCACTGACAGAAGGCGGCGTGTTGGTCGGCGAGCAGATTGCAGCGCAATTACACTGTGTGCTGATGATGCTTGTGACAGAGAATATTGATGTACCGGGCGAGAATCTGAGCTTTGGCGCGGTATCGCAGCGCGGAAATTTTACATACAACAGCGAATTTTCAACAGGAGAAATTCAGGAGTATACGAGCGAATTTCATGGCTACTTAGACGACCAGAAGCGTGAAGCGTATAGTCGTATAAACCGGCTGATCGGTGATGGCGGCACAATTAATGATATGATGCTGAAAGATCGTATTGTATTTTTGGTGTCGGATGCGCTAGCTGATGGTGCAGCGCTGAGCGTAGCATTTGATTTTTTGAAACCGATTCGAATAGAAAGACTGGTTGTAGCCACGCCGATTGCAACGGTGTCGGTGGTGGACCAGTTACACGTTACGGCGGACGAATTGCATGTGCTTGATGTGAAAGAAAATTACTTGGGAGTGAATCACTATTATTCCGACAATACGGTTCCGACACGTAAAGAGGCAATTAAGAAGATCAGCCAGATTATTTTGAATTGGCGGTAAATATAGCAGCCAAGTGGCTTGAATTGCATCTAGAAAAAATGTAGAATAAAAAGCAACAGTGGTATTAATAAAAAGCAAGAAAGGCTGTTCACGTGCTTGATGTATTTATAACCTCCAGGGTTCGGCGAAAGATCGTGGTGGTATACGCAAAATATCCAGATTTTCGTACGCATGTGCGCGGTCTCGCTAAGCTGATCAAAGAAGACCCGGGTAATATCCAGCGTGAGTTACGCCGGCTCGAAAAGGTGGGTTTTTTGATGGCTGAAAAACAGGGCAATACACGGATTTATTCAACCAACAAGCAGTTCCCGATTTTTAAAGAGCTACAAAGCATCGTGATTAAATCGCAGCAGCAAGCAAGCAGTAATCGACCAAAACGGACAACGTCTGATATTCAACCGCGATGACGCTGTTTGAACGGATTTTAGCAGCACGCGGATTAAATGACGTGTCGGCGCGTCAAGCATTTTTATCGCCGGATTATGCGGCAACAAAATATGACCCGTTTTTGCTATCAGAGATGGATAAGGCGGTAGAGCGGTTGGTGCTGGCGCGCCAAAAGCAGGAAAAAATCGTTATTTATGGCGATTACGATATTGATGGACTGAGCGCGACGGCACTATTGTTGGATGCGTTTCATAGTTTTGGATTTCAACGCCTAGACGCGTTTATTCCAAACCGGTTTGTTGAAGGCTATGGCATGACGATTGGCGCGGTCAATAAGGTGCGCGATATGGGCGCGCAGCTGATTGTGACGGTGGACTGCGGTAGTTTGTGCCACACGGAGATTGCATACGCAGCTGAGTTGGGTATTGAGACGGTGGTGACAGACCACCATAATATTGCGCCGACACGCCCGCCGGCGATTGCGACAGTTAATCCGAAGTATGCAGATCACAAGTATCCGTTTCGCGACTTGTGCGGCGCGGGTGTGGCGTTTAAGCTCGTGCAGGCACTGCAGACGCGGCTAGACGGGTTGCCTGACGGGTACGAAAAATGGTTACTTGATTTAGTAGCGTTGGGGACGGTATGTGATATTGTGACATTAGCGGATGAGAACCGGGCAAACGTGTACTGGGGGTTGGAAGTGCTGAAGAAGCAGCGGCGTACCGGGCTAAAAGCATTGATGGCAGTGAGTGGCATTGAACCAGAGACGGTAAACACACGGCATTTGGGGTTTGGGCTCGGTCCGCGTATGAATGCGGCGGGACGGCTAGATACGGCGCAGCATAGTTTGGATATGCTGACAGCAACAGACGGAATAGAGGCACTGGCGGCAAGTGAAAAATTGGAGGCGTTTAATGTTGAACGGCGTTCAATTCAGGATGAGATTTTTAAGCAAGCTTGTGAACAAGCGGATGGTATGGCGGATGACCGCGTGCTGGTGGTGGCGAGCGAAGGCTGGAATCATGGCGTGATTGGTATTGTGGCGTCGAAGTTAGTCGAGACGTATAAAAAGCCGGTATTTATTATTGGTATTCGCGGTGATACGGCGACAGGTTCGGCGCGTAGTTTTGGTAATTTTTCAGCAGCGGATGCGGTACGTGCTGCCGACGATATTATCTTGCGCGGCGGTGGGCACAGCGCAGCGGCAGGCGTGACGCTTGAGACGGCGCAGATCCCAGCGTTTCGCAGGCGGGTCAATGAGTTTTATGATAGTTTGAATCTGACCGACCAAGTGCGATTTTTGCAGCCAAGCGCTGACGTTGAGGTTAAAGATTTTGCAGAAATAACAGAAGAATTAGTTGAGCAGATCTCTCGGATGGAGCCGTTTGGCAACGGCAACCCTGAGCCGATTCTAAAAATTGCGCATGCGGTAGTTGCAGGCGTACGGCGCATGGGAGCGAACGGGCAGCATGTGAAAATAGCACTGCGTGATGCAGATGAAAAGACGCTACAGGTGCTCGCATTTAACGCGCCGGAATCGTTTTTCCGCGAACCGGGCGACGAGATTGCGGTATGGTTTCAGCCAAATATTAATGAGTGGAACGGTGTGCGCACGGTTGAAGGGCGGTTGCTGCATGTTGAACTACAGTAGGTGATTGTAAAAGCTCTCGCCATCTGGTATAATGACAAACGATATGGTACAAGTTACACGGAAAGATGAACGCGAGGCGAATGAAAATATTCTTCGCCGTTTTAACCGCCGCGTATTGCAAAGCGGAAAACTCGCAAAAGCAAAGGCCATGATGCGCTTTGAGAAAGCGATGAGTAAAACTGATCGCCGTAACAAAGCAATTCTTCGCAAGGAGCGCAAAGCGGAAAAGCTGGCAAAGATTCGCCTAGGAGTGCGCTAGCAGATGGCGTTAAAGCAACGCATCAGAGATGAAATGAAAGCCGCCCTACTTGGCGGCAATCGTTTTTTGGGTGATACATTGCGTAATTTGAACGCAGCAATCTTAGACGAGGAAGTCAAACAGAATAAGCGCGGCGACGGCTTGAGCGACGAAGCAATTGAAAAAGTGATCGCGCGTGAAATCAAGAAGCGGCGCGAGTCGGCGGCGATCTATCGTGAGAATAATCGTGTTGACTTAGCGGAACCAGAAGAGAAAGAGATGGCGATTTTACAGGCGTATTTGCCGGAGCAAATGACCGAAGTAGAGTTGCAACAATTAATTAATGAGAAGATTGTGAAACTTGGCGTGAGCGATCTGCGCAGTATGGGGCAAGTGGTTGGTGCGGTAAAAGCGGCAGCCGGCAGTAAGGCTGATGGTGCGGTGGTCGCGAAATTAGTTAAACAAGCGCTAACGAAATAAATAAACAAAGGAGATTGTAGCGATGATTTTATTGTTTGGCCCGACGGGCGCGGGTAAAAGCATGCAGGGGCAAATGTTAGCAGTGCGCCAGGGGTGGAAGTGGCTTAGTACTGGCGAGATGCTGCGCCAGAGCGATGATCCGGCAGTAATTGCGACGCTGAAAAGTGGTGAACTAGTAAGCGATGAACTGACATACCATGTGTTTGAACGTGCTGTGCAGGATGCGCGCGATAAAAAATACCCGAATATCATCGTAGATGGTTTTCCGCGCACGAAAGAGCAGGCGGCGTGGCTTGATGATTATATGGAGCGCATGGACGAGAAGATAGATATCGTCGTAGTGCTAGAAGTGCCAGAACAAGAAATCATGCGGCGCCTAGAGAAGCGCGGGCGCATGGAAGATACGCCTGATACGATTGCGCGGCGTATGACTATATACCGCCAAAAGATGTATCCGGTGCTTGGAATTTTTGCTGAAGCGGGCGTGAAAATTATCCACCTAGACGGTACGGGCAGCGCTGGCGAGGTGCACGATAGGATTTACGATGAGGTGAAGCGCGTATGTCCGAATTAATTACCGGCGTGAAAACGCCCGAGCAAATTCAAGCAATGCGCGAGGGCGGCAAGATTTTGGCGTGGGTTTTTGCCGATATCCGCGGATTTGTGCATGCTGGGCAAACAAAACGCGAAATAGATGATTTTGTCGCGCAAAAAATTGTTGAGTATGGCGCGGAAATAACCTATAAGACGCCAGAAGTGAACTTTCCGGGTGCGATTTGCATTAGTGTGAACGACGAAATTGTACACGGCGCACCGAATGACGATGCGCTGCAGAAGGGTGACGTTGCCAGTTTTGATTTAGTGATTACATATAAGGGCATGAAAACTGATTCGGCGTTTACAATGGTAGTTGATGACGAACCGAAAGGCGCAGTGAAGCACTTACTTGCGACAACCGAACGCAGTTTGTACGCGGGGATTGATGCGATAAAAGGGTCAATTCGGACGGGTGATATTGGTGCGGCGATCGAAAAAGTCCTGCAGAACGGTAAACTTGGGATTGTGCGCGAACTGGTTGGGCACGGCGTGGGACTACGCATGCATATGCCGCCGGACATTCCGAACCATGGACGTAGGGGGACAGGCGTGCTGCTGCAGCCGGGCGACACAGTGGCAATTGAGCCGATGGCGACGCTTGGCGGCGAGCGGATTATCCAATTGGACGATGGTTGGACGTATGCGACGCGCGACGGCAGCCTAGCGGCGCATTTTGAGCACACGATTTTAATCACCGAGCACGGTGCAGAAATCATTACGCAAGCATAGGCGATTTTATACAGGTTATGCTATAATAACCCTATATGCAAGAACAATCTCGATATGCAGTTGGTATTGATGTTGGTACGACGATGGTTCGATGTGTCGTTGGTCATATTGACCCAACGACTGGTACGCCGACGATTGTTGGCGTTGGTCAGGCGCCAAATAGTGGTATGCGAAAAGGTACGGTGTCGAACTTGAACGGGCCGGCGCAGGCGATTGATCAGGCACTTGGCGATGCAGAGCGTATGAGCGGTTACGAAGTAAACGCGGCGACGATTAGCGTGAATGGTTCACATATTGTCAGTACGAAAGCCGATGGTATGATTGCAGTCGGCATGGCGGATCACGAAGTTGCTGAAGAAGACGTGTCGCGATTAGAGGATGTGGCGACAACAGGTAAAGTGCCAGCGAATCGCGAGATCCTTGAGGTTGTGCCGTTTAGTTATACGCTTGATGGGCAGGGCGGCATTAAAGACCCAGTTGGCATGACAGGTACGCGTTTGGAGATTAACGCAAATGTCGTGTCGGCAATGGCGCCGTATGTCGCGAATTTGCAAAAAGCCGTTGAACTCGCGACCGTGAAGCCGCACGCAACGATTCCGTCGGTGATGGCGGCTGCTAAGGCAGTATTGAATGAGTCGCAAATTGAAAATGGCGTGGCGGTCGTCGATTTAGGCGGTGCAACAACAAGCGTGGCGGTGTTTGAAGAAGGCGATCTACAATACGTCGGGGTTGTGTCGATAGGCGGCGTTAATATTACGAATGATTTGGCAATTGGACTGAAAACTGATCCGGAAATTGCTGAGAAAGTAAAACTGCAGCACGCAGCGGCAATAGCACGCAGCGAGCCTCGTAAAGTAAGCATAAAACACGAGAAGGAAACTCTGTTTTTTGACCAAGCAGAGATTGATGAAATCGTGGAAGCGCGGCTTGAAGAAATCTTTGAGTTGGTAAATAAAGAGCTTAAGAAAGCGGGGCGCGCCGGTCAGTTGCCGAGCGGTGCGGTACTGACGGGCGGCACGGCGAACCTGAAAGGAATAGCGGAGTATGCGAAATCGCAGCTGGGTGTTGCCGTACGCGTCGGTAAGCCGCATGGATTTGGCGGTGTAGCAGATGAAATTGACAAACCGCACTTTGCAGCAGCGGTTGGACTGATGTTGGTTGATGCTGAGGCGGCAACGGTACGTCCGCATGGTGGCAGTACATCGAAAAAGTCGGGCGGGTTTATTAAATCGCTTCTGAGCAAATTCAAGCCGTAAGCAAAAGAGTGGTATACTAGTAGGTAACGTGAGGAATAGTAAGGGGTATAAGGAGTTGCAATGCCGGAAGTAAAACCAAGTGAGATTGAGACATTCGCAAGCATAAAGGTTGTGGGCGTCGGCGGCGCAGGCGGATCGGCGGTAAACCGGATGAAAGATGCCGGGTTAGTTGGCGTGCAATTTATCGCGATGAACACTGACGCACAGGCGCTGCATAATTCAAAGGCTGACGTTAAAATCCACCTTGGTCATAGTACGACGAACGGCTTGGGTGCAGGGGCGGATCCAGCGGTTGGTGAAGCGGCAGCGCGCGAATCAATTGATGAAATTCGCGCAGCGCTTGAGGGTGCTGATATGGTATTTGTGACGATTGGCGCTGGCGGCGGCACCGGTTCGGGCGCGGGGCATGTAGTCGCTGAAGTAGCGCGCGATTTGGGTATTTTGTGCGTTGGCGTTGCGACGAAGCCGTTTAGTTTTGAAGGTGAAAAACGCCGGCAGAACGCCGAATGGGCGATTGCGCAATTGGGCAAAAGTGTTGATACGCTCATCACGATTCCAAATGACCGGTTGCTGCAAACGATTGACCGCCGGACGCCGCTGCTTGAGACATTTAAGATTGCTGACGATGTGTTGCGCCAAGGCGTGCAAGGTATCTCGGAGTTAATTACCGAGCACGGGCTTATTAACCTGGACTTTGCCGACGTGAAAGCGATTATGAGCAATGCCGGTTCGGCGTTGATGGGTATTGGTCGAGCGAGCGGCGAAAATCGTGCAGCGCAGGCGGCGCAGCAGGCGATTGAAAGCCCGCTGATTGAGGTGTCGATCGACGGCGCGAAAGGCGTGCTATTTAACGTCACTGGCGGCTATGATATGAGTATGGCGGAAATTCAAGAGGCGGCAGAAATTATTACGAGCGCTGTGTCGCCGGACGCGAATATTATTTTTGGCGCGACTCTAAAGCCTGAACTTGAAGACGAGTTGATTATTACCGTAATTGCAACGGGTTTTGATAGCGAGTTTTTCCAGCAGCAAGCCGAAGAATTAGAGCAGCCGGCAAGTTTGACGCCGGCGGCACCTGTTGCGCCAGCTGAAGACTCAAACACTCCGGTTGATGATATTGATATGAACTTGTCGCACGCCGACGCTGCAGCGCAGTTTGCCGGCGAGTCAACGACTGATATTTGGAATCAACCGATGGATGACGATGATGATGACACGCCAGCATTTTTGCGCCGCCGCAAGAAACATAAATCATCCGATGAATAGGAGAAGTTTTTCGCGATGCATACGATAAAAATTGGAAATAGCCGCGTCCTTGAGTCGCGCGAGTCGGCGGACGGAATCACAATTCGCCGCCGCCGCGAAACGCTTGATGGCAAGCATCGGTTTACGACGTACGAGCGTGTTGAACGCCCAAATTTGGCGGTAATTAAAAAAGATAGTTCGCGCGAGTTGTTTGAACGGACAAAATTGGCAAACGCAATTCGCCGTTCGGTTGGAAAGTTTTTCAAGTCGGAGGTTGAAGTCGAAGAGATTATTGATCGGGTCGAGGATAGACTGTATGGTTTAGGTGAAACCGAAATACCGTCGCGCCAGATCGGCGAACTTGTGCTTGACGAGCTCGCCGCCTGCAACGAAGTAGCGTACGTTCGGTTCGCGAGCGTATTCCAAAAGTTTGAGACGCTTGATGATTTTGTGAAAATTCTTGAACAGCGTAAGCGGAGCAAGCAATCCTGATGCGCGTCGTTGTTGTGGCAAAAGATAACACTGATTATAGCCGCCAAATTGCGACCTTTGTTGATGATATGGCGCGCCAGACAGGACATGAACTTGAGGTGCTTGATCCGGAATCGCGCGAGGGCGAATCGTTTTGCCGGGCGTATGATATTGTTGAGTATCCAACGATCGTTGCGTTAAGCGCAGATAGCCAGCTGCAAGCTATGTGGCGCGGTTTGCCGTTGCCGTTGATTAGCGAGGTGAGTTATTATGCCGTCCAAGACTAGTGCTTTGACGGGCCGCCAGCGGGTTATCGTGTTTGGCGTGTTGCTTATTGGATCGGCAATTGGGCTTGTAGCATCGATCGTATTGTCGCACGAAGCGCTAACGATCGCAAAGGATAGCAGTAAAGTGCTTGGCTGCGATTTGAACGCTGCGATGAGCTGCAGTTCGGTGGCAAAACATTGGTCGGCGCATGTTGTTGGCGGCATTCCGAACAGTTTCGTCGGCATGGTGGCGTACCCGGTATTTATCACAATTGCTGTTGCTGGACTGGCGCGTACGCGATTTCCGCGTTGGTTTATGCGCGCTGCTGAGGCTGGCGGATGGGTGAGTTTGGGCTTTGCGGGCTGGATGTTTTATATGAGTTACATTGTAATTGGTGCGCTGTGCCCGTGGTGTTTGGCGACAGATGCAGCAGTGCTGCTCGTGCTTTTTGCGCTTATTCGCCATAATGCACTGACAGGCAATCCGATGATTTCCGCAAAACTGGCGCCGCCTAAAAAATGTATTCAACAAAATTACGACGTTGTCGTTTTTGTCGGTGTTGCCGTCGTGATATGCGCGTTAATCTTGCTTAAATACGGCGACAGGCTGGTGTAGTCTTTAAATACTGCTTTTGCGTGCTATACTTAAATATATGAAGCGCAACATAATTATACGAGCATATCTTGGTCTTTCGATTGTAACAGTAGGGATGCTTTTGCTGTTGCGTAACCTTCATGTTATCTCTTTTGACTATTGGGGAGAGCTATGGGGCGGGTTTCTATCACTCTTGCTGATACTCGTGGGGTGCATGATTCTTGTAAAGCACTCGCGGTGGATTTGGGGTTTGTTATTTTTGTCTGCAGGGGCAACGATCGGCCTCCGCGCACTTCATATCGTTGACGTTAACTTTTGGCAGATTGTATGGCCAATTTTGTTTATCGCTGTCGGTTTTGTAGTATTGTTTTCACTCGTGAAAGGCGACAAAATAGCAAGAACGAAAGCTAAACATATGGCAGCGGTATGGTCGGGACAAAGTGAAAAAGTAGAAGGTGAATATACTGGCGGGACTATTTCTTCGGTATTTGGTGGTGTTGATCTTGACCTGCGCCAGTCTGATATTCAGGACGGCGCGGTTATTGAGCTGTTTGTTTTGTTTGGTGGCGTTGATATCATTGTACCGAACGACGTAGTTATAAAAAATGAGGTGACTGCTATTCTTGGCGGCGTTGATGACAAGACCAACCCTGGCGCGAAAGCGAAGAAAACGCTGTATATTCGCGGCGAGTGCTTTTTTGGTGGCATTGAACTAAAATAAATCGTTGCTTTTCGCTAAAAAAGCTCGTACAATTAAACGTGAGGCATCTGAGCGGTTATCGCCCGCGATCTCTCACACGGGAGAGTGCCCCAGGAAGAACAGCCTTTAGCTCAGTAGAACCTGGCGTTCACTCGGCGTAAACGAGTAATTAAGCGCTGAAAGAATCACTTCTTTTGGAATCGAGATGGTACCGTCCGCATGCATGCTTCTCGCGGATTCTCGA
>JABCOJ020000033.1 GCA_013333675.2 Candidatus Saccharimonadota bacterium
ATCCTAATGACTTGCATATCTGCGAAAGTTCTTCACGATACCAATAGTATTTATTAAACTCGTCAAACGATGTAATTTTATCAAACTCAGGTCTACTTTCTATCAATATTTCAGCTCCTTAAACCCAATTTACTTTTTCATGTCTAGTATCTATAGCTCCTCAACATTCACCCGCCGCTGCTCCGTCGTATCCCGCTCGCGCACGGTGACCGTGTCGTCCTCCAGCGTCTGGAAGTCGATGACTACGCAGTGCGGAGTGCCGATTTCGTCTTGGCGGCGGTAGCGCTTGCCGATGTTGCCGTTATCGTCCCACATCACTCGACCAGGGTTGGCTTTGGCGAGCTGGGCGTAGACTTCGCGGGCTTTCTCTACCAATTCTGGCTTGTTTTTGAGTAGTGGCGAGACGGCAAATTTGACCGGCGCCAAATGCTCTGGCAACGCCAAATACACCCGCTTTTCACCGTTTTGCTCGTCCTCGCGGTACGCACCCGACAACACCGCCATCAGCGCCCGCTCGACACCAAACGACGGCTCGATGACGTGCGGAACAAATTTTGTGTTCGTTCCCTTGACGGTGTACTCCATGCTCTTACCACTGGCGCGCTGGATGTTCATCAGGTCAAAATCAGTGCGATACGCGATACCCATCAACTCCTCGCGGCCAATCGGATAATCGTACTCAATGTCAATCGTCTTTTTACTATAGTGCGCCCGATCCTCCGCCGGCACGTCCAGCTCGTGAATGTGTTCTGGCTTCAAGCCTAGTTCTGTCAAAAACTCATGCGTCGCCGCCAGCAGCTCGTCAAATGCCTCCTGCCAATGCTCAGGGTCGACGAAATATTCAATCTCCATCTGCTCAAACTCGCGAGAGCGGAAGACGAAATCGCGCGGCGCAATCTCATTACGAAACGCCTTGCCCTGCTGAGCGATACCAAACGGCAAATTAGGGTAGAAACTATCGACGACGTTTTTGAAATTGGTGAAGATACCCTGGGCGGTTTCTGGACGAAGATAAGAAATACTGTCGTCGCTCTCGGTGGCGCCAACATGCGTTTTGAACATCATATTGAAGGTACGGGATTTGCTCAGCGAATTGCCATCGGGGCTTTTGATGCCTTTTTCGGCGACCACCGCATCCATCTGCTCCATGGTCATGCCATCGGCGTCAACGCCATTATCTTTGAGAATATGATCTGTGCGGTAGCGTCGGTGGTTAACCGTGTCTTCACACAGCGGATCGACAAAGGTATCCACATGCCCGCTGGCCTGCCAGACCTTCTGATTCATCAAAATCGCCGCATCCACGCCGTACATATCATCGCGCTCGTCAACAAACCTGCGCCACCACAAATTCATGATATTACGCTTCAGTTGCACGCCCAGCGGACCGTAATCCCAGGTGCCAGACAAACCGCCATACACGTCCGACCCCTGATAAATAAAGCCGCGGCGTTTGCATAAACTCACTAAAGTTTCCATCTTCTCGTTCTTAATCTGCTTTCCCATAACTACCGCTAATTATACCATGACTCAGCGAGCAGCTACACGCCGGCATGCTGCCGCGCTAACAGCCAGCAGTCTGGTAAAATTCGTTCCACACCGCCAATCTGCGCTACAGCCGATAGAGGCTTGTTTGCCACTAAGCGCAAAAATTTAATATGATCAGCCGAGATATCGCCCTGCGCACTCGGCCGCAGCCCGCGTTCGCTAATATCATACATATAGGTGCGCTCTGGATTGAGCGGCACGCCTGTTATGTCGCGCGAAAAACTTAAATCGTACCCCGTCAAGCTCGCATAATGGATATAGAACCATACTTGCGTCAGCTGCAGCTGCACCGACAGCGCATCAAGCCCTGCAAAGACCGATTGTACAACATCAAACCACTCCGGCTCGTCAACATCGCGACTCGCCCGCTCGACATATTTAACTACCTCATAGCCAAATTGCAGCCGATCATAATCCGCCAGGATATTCCGATAAAAATGAATAAGGCGTGCTGATGTTAATGTTGCGAGATCGCCCTTCCCCTGCTGCAGTACAACATCGCTCACGCCAAATAGTTCAATGCCGCCCGCCAACTTACTTTTCTCGCGCCGAACACCGCGCGCCATCGCGCCTCGCTGCCCAAGCGGTGTCAACAGCGTCAAGATCCGATCCGCTTCACCGAAGTTTGTACGTCGCAACACAATCGCCTGCGTTCGCTCTGCGCTCATACTAATACCTTTCGCACTGCCGCAACAGCCGACTGCGGCGTCATTGTCGATTTATCAAGAATCTGGCGCACTCCGTATGCCGCCGCGTCCTCCATCCGCAGTTCGCTTGTGCTTACTGTACAAATAATCACTGGAATTTGCGCCAAATCGCTATGCGACTGCAATTCTTGCAGCAGCACAAACCCATTCGGACCGGGCATGAAAATATCAAGGATAATAGCAGCAGGCGGACGTTCATCAATTGCCGCTATCGCCTCAAGCGCATGCGCCGCGATTTGCACGTCAACGTTTATGCCCCGCAGCTGTTTCGCCAACAGCTCAGCAAACCACCGATCGTCGTCAATAATTAGTACATGTTTCATAGCAACCTCAGCTGTGTTGATGTCATGATATCAACGTAAAATGTTGCGCCATCGCGATGGCGCACCGCGCCAATTGACGCCCCCATCGCTGCTGCAAATTCATGCGCCACTACTATACCAAGTCCGCTGCTTGCCGGACGGTTGTGCAGCGGCTGCGGTTGGCCTAAATTCTGCATCAGTCGCTGCCATACGTTCGCCGGTACTGCCGGTCCATAATCGCGCACGCCGAGCCGGATCACAGCACCGCGCTGGCGCTGCTGCGCCGAAATATACACCGGTGCATCACGCAAACTATAATGAAGCGCGTTATCGGTAAAATTAAGCAGAATCCGCCGCAACAGCTCGCGGTTTGCAAGTCCCAACAACTGCCGCCTATGTGGCTTCACGCCAATCGTCCGATCGTGCGCCGCATAGAGCGGCGATAATTCGTCCGCCACTTCTTCGCATAGTACGATCGGATTAAGCGGTTCAATTTCAAACAGCCCATCATCAAGGCGCTCAGCACGGGTTAAGTCTGTTGTCAACCGCAAGGCACGCTCAGCCGTCAACGTAATGCGCCGCTGCAAAACCGCCCGCTCCGTATCAGTATAACCGCCCGCCTCAAGTGCTAACGATAGCTGCCGCACAAGTGCTAGCGGCGCC
>JABCOJ020000034.1 GCA_013333675.2 Candidatus Saccharimonadota bacterium
GGACATGGGGCGACCAGACTTAGCAGACGAGTACCGGCGCAATCACAAAGTCGAAAACGATCCGCGCATTACGCGCTTCGGCAAAATATTGCGCGACACGTCGCTTGACGAATTTCCGCAGTTCATCAATGTGCTGCGCGGCGATCTAAGTTTAGTCGGGCCGCGCCCAATCTTGCCGCAAGAGGTCAAGTTCAGCCAATCGCGTACCGCGCTCTTACATAGCGTCAAGTCAGGCGTTACAGGGCTGTGGCAAGTGTCAGGACGATCTGATCTGAGTTTCGACGAGCGAATTGAGCTAGAACTATACTACGCACAAAACTGGAGTTTTTGGCTTGATTTACGCATCCTATTCAAAACAATCGCCGTCGTTATGCGCAAGACAGGCGCACGGTAGAACTACCCTACGTAATAAGATTTTAGATAAGATTCTAAGAAGCCTAGCCGAATACCGCCACAAAACGGTATACTATCATTATGGCTACTCCGAAAATTGCGATCGTGTGCGAATTTCTCACCGTGATGGGCGGCGCCGAGAATGTCGTGCTTGCGATGCACGAAGCCTTCCCTAGTGCGCCGATTTATACCGCGCTATACAAGCCCGAAGCTGTGCCCGCGTTCAACCACGCCGATGTACGCACATCAAAATTACAAAAATTACCAAAATTCCTGCGCAAAACACACCGACTATTTCCAACGCTCGCAGTCAAGGCATTTCAAGAATTTGATTTAAGCGAGTTTGACATTATTCTTACAAGCGCTTATTTGAATGCGAACCAGATCAAAAAATCGCGTCCCGGGCAAAAAATTATTTCGTATTGCCATACGCCCGCGCGCTACTACTGGAGCCACTATGATTTATACCGCAAGCAACCCGGGTTCGGCATGCTTAATCCAGTCATACGAGCGCTGATGCCGATTCTCGTACCGCACCAGCGAAAACTTGACTACGAAGCAGCGCAGCGCGTGGACGTTTGGATTGCCAACAGCACCGAAACGCAAAAGCGCATCAAAACCTATTACGGTAAGCAGGCAACCGTCATTCACCCGCCAGTTGAGACAAATCGATTCACGCCCGCCCGTACGCGCAGCGATTACTACGTCACGCTGGGACGCCAGTTGCCGAATAAACGATTTGATTTAGCGGTGGCAGCATGCACGAAATTAGGCGTACCGCTCAAAGTGTTCGGTAAAGGAGAAATGCACGACGAACTGCGCAAAATCGCTGGTCCAACGATTGAGTTTTACACCGACCGCTTCGGCGACGCCTCCGACGAAGCCGTTGAACGTGCGCTCAATCACGCAAAAGGTTTTGTTTTCCCAAGCGACGAAGACTTCGGCATTGTAAGCGTTGAAGCCCTTGCCGCCGGCGCACCTGTTATCGGCTATGATAGCGCCGGCACACGCGATATCGTCACCCAAGGAGAGACTGGCGTACTCTTCGCTCGTCAAACGGTCGACGATGTCGTCGAAGCGATAAAACGCGCCGAAACAATTCGTTGGTTTCCGAGTAAACTCAACCGCACGGCACGGCGCTTCGACAAGTCGCTATTCCTCACAAAACTACGCAAAGTTGTATACGACCAGTGGCGATAACTATTCGTTGCCTGTTGCCCGATTAATACGCGTCGATGAGTCGGGTTTACCCGCGCCCGCGTCAAAACGCATCGTGATGTTGTGTTTTCTACACACATCTGCCTCCGGAATTGCTTTTTCAGTATCGCGATCACCGCCGTTTGCAAAAATCAATTCGTCGCCCGGATATTGCCCTGCTACCATTTCGAGCGTTTTAATGATCGTCGGATCTTCATCAACTGAAAGCACTACCTGATCAACGCCTTTAAGTGCGCGCATCAAACGCAGGCGGTTATTTTCATCCAAAATAATCTTGCCTTTTTTTAGCAGCTGCTGCTTATCGTTATTGACGATCACGATAAGTTTATCGCCCATCTGCGCCGCTGCTTCAATCATATCAAGATGTCCGCCGTGCAGCGGATTAAAGTAGCCGCTCACAATCACAATTTTCATCATCTAATCCTCCGTCATTTGCTGTCTAACGCTCTTTATTTTATCATAGAATTATGAAAACAATCCTTGTCACGGGCGGCGCCGGCTACATTGGCAGCCATACGCTCATAGAACTTATCGCACATAATTTTAACGTTGTCGTAATCGATAATCTCGTAAACGCTAATGTCGAAAGTCTGCGGCGCGTCGAGAAAATTACAAACACAACTATTCCATTCATTCAAGCAGACGTTCGCGATCAAGCGGCACTTGATGATATTTTCACAACGAATACTATTGACGCCGTGATTCACTTCGCGGGACTCAAAGCAGTCGGCGAATCGGTCGCCAAGCCGCTTGAGTATTACAATAATAATCTCGTTTCAACGCTCTCGCTACTTGACGCAATGCGCAAACATAACGTGAATAAATTAGTCTTCTCCAGTTCAGCAACCGTGTATGGCACGCCGAACGAGCTTCCCTTGCGCGAAACCTCGCAAACCGGCATCGGTATCACAAATCCGTACGGCTGGACAAAATACATGATTGAGCAGATTGTCCGTGATTACAGCGCTGCTCATGCTGATTTTCAGGCAACAATTTTGCGCTACTTCAATCCGATCGGCGCCCACGAATCCGGTATGATCGGCGAAGATCCAAATGGTATTCCGAATAATTTATTGCCGTACGTGGCGCAAGTCGCCGTTGGCAAATTAACGAGTGTTGGTGTATTTGGCAATGACTATAATACACCAGACGGCACAGGTGTGCGCGACTATATTCACGTCGTTGATTTAGCGCGCGGACATGTCGCTGCTCTGCAGCATATGCAAACGGGCGCGCACGTATACAATCTCGGCACAGGGCACGGTACGTCAGTTCTCGAAATCATTCACGCGTTTAGCGAAGCGTGCGGCAAAGATCTGCCATACGAAATCAAACCGCGCCGCGCAGGCGATATCGCCGCCTGCTACGCTGATTGTAGTAAAGCTGAACACGAGCTTGGCTGGCGCGCTGAATTGACGATCAAAGATGCGTGCCGCGACAGTTGGCGCTGGCAATCACAGAACCCAAATGGCTATTCGTCGTAATGATATACTAGATATATGACCAACTTGCTTGTCACGGGAGGTGCGGGGTTTATCGGGTCAAACTTCGTACAGTACACCGTGAAACACAAACCCGAGTATCGCGTAACAGTAATTGACAAACTAACGTATGCCGGCAACCGTGCTAATCTTGAATCTGTCAACGACCGCATTGAATTTGTTGAGGGCGATATCTGCAACGCCGAGTTGATGGATAAGCTCGTAGCAAAAAACGATATTATCGTTCATTTCGCTGCCGAAAGCCATAACGACAATAGCCTGCGCAATCCCTGGCCGTTCGTCGAAACCAACATCGTTGGTACGTATACGATATTAGAAGCGGTGCGCAAATACGATAAGCGGCTCCATCACATCAGTACCGACGAAGTGTTTGGCGACTTAGAGTTAGATGATCCGAACCGCTTTACCGAGAGCACGCCGTACAATCCATCCAGCCCCTACTCCAGCACCAAAGCGTCAAGCGACATGCTGGTGCGCGCCTGGATGCGCAGCTTCGGAATTAAGGCAACCATTTCCAATTGCTCTAATAACTACGGACCATACCAACATATTGAGAAATTTATTCCGCGCCAAATTACCAACATCTTGTCCGGCATCAAGCCGAAACTCTACGGTACCGGCGAGCAAGTTCGCGACTGGATTCACGTCGACGACCACAACGCTGCCGTCCATATAATTCTAGAAAAAGGCACGCTCGGCGAGACATATATCATCGGCGCTGACAACGACCACGTCAACAACAAAATGGTTATTGAGCAAATCTGTGAGTTGATGGGCAAAGGCAAAGACTGGTATGAGCACGTCAACGACCGGCCGGGCCACGATCAACGTTACGCCATGGATTCAAGCAAGTTGCGCCGCGAACTAGGCTGGCAGCCGCGCTATACCGATAACCAAACTGGCATGCATGATGGCCTGTTGCAGACTATTGATTGGTACCGTACGCATGAAGACTGGTGGCGCCCGCAAAAAGAAGCAGTTGAGGCAGCATACGCTAAGCAGGGGCAATAAGGAGAATTATATGAATTTTGATCCATCATCATACAATGAATTAACCGTCACCGAATCGCCGATTCCTGGTCTGTTCGTCGTGAAGTTGCCTGTCCACGGCGATAACCGCGGCTGGTTCAAAGAAAACTATCAAAAAGAAAAAATGGAAGCTCTCGGCTTACCTAAGTTTACAATCGTGCAAAACAATATTAGCTTCAATGATAAAGCCGGCGCGACGCGCGGTTTGCACGCCGAACCGTGGAATAAATTTATCTCGACAGCAAACGGACGCGTATTTGGTGCGTGGTGCGATTTGCGAAAAGGCGAAAACTTCGGTCGCGTATTTACGCATGAAATTAATCCGGGAACAGCAATCTTCGTGCCGCAAGGTGTTGCTAACGGCTACCAAACGCTTGACGACAACGTCGCTTACACCTATCTTGTTGACGCGCACTGGTCGCCGGACGCGCAGTATACGTTCGTCAATTTATTCGATCCAGTCCTTGGCATTGACTGGCCAATCTCGCAAAAAGACGCGATTATTTCCAGTAAAGACGCTGCTCATCCGTTATTAGCAAATGTAATTCCTCTGGAGGTTTAACTATGGACGACAATAAAATCTTTATCGTTGGCGCAAACGGGCAGCTTGGCACGGCATTACGCGCGCAATATCCCAATAGCAGATTTGCCGATATAACCGAGCTTGATATCACAGACCGTGATTCTGTTGAAAATTTTGACTGGTCTCAGATTGAAATAATTCTCAACGCCGCCGCGTTTACAAACGTAGACGCCGCCGAAACGCCAGAGGGTCGTGTCGCCGCCTGGAGAGTAAACGCCGAGGCGGTTGCAAACCTCGCACGCGTTTGCCTGAAACACAACATGGCGCTTGTACATATTTCAAGCGATTATGTGTTTGACGGCACACGTGAACCACATCTTGAAACTGAGAGTTTCAGCCCCTTGTCTGTCTACGGCGATAGTAAAGCTGCGGGCGATATTGTTATTAGCCTATTGCCAAAACACTATGTCTTGCGTACAACCTGGGTCATCGGCGAAGGTAAAAACTTCGTCCGTACCATGCTCGAACTCGCTAAAAAGAATATTTCACCAACAGTCGTATCCGACCAGATTGGTCGGCTGACCTTTACATCGGAACTTGTGCGAGCAATTGATCATTTGCTCACCACGCACGCTGATTATGGTACGTATAACGTCACCAACGACGGTCCGCTGGCAAGCTGGGCTGATATCACCCGGCAAATCTTCACGCTCGCCAGTCGCGATGACCTGACTGTCACCGACACAACCACTGCCGAATACTTTGCCAATAAGCCTGGCGTTGCACCGCGGCCGCTCGGATCGGACATGAGCCTCGACAAACTGCATGCGACAGGATTTACTAGCCGCAATTGGCAAGACGATCTATCTGAATATATCAAGAAAGAGACGACAAACCTGCGTTAATCACCGTTTTTTCGACGGTTGACCTGCGTTAATCACCGTTTTTTCGACGGTTGACCTGCGTTAATCACTATGTTACGCTACTATATATGATTCAGCGAGATGCTCAGTCAACGGTAAAACCCGTTCTTAGTCAAGGGCTTGTCGCTATTATTTATGGCGCTCGACAAACCGGTAAAACAACGCTTGCGAAACAGGTTGCCGCAAGCTATAAGAAACCGCTCTACCTCAACTGCGATGATCCGACAGTTGTCGCCAACCTCACAGGACGATCCGCCCAGGAGCTAAAATCATATATCGGAGACACCGATTTTGTCGTCATTGATGAGGCGCAGCGGGTCGAAAATATTGGAATATCGCTGAAGCTGCTACACGACAGCTACCCGAGCATCCCGCTGCTCGTCACTGGATCGTCTAGCCTTGATTTAGCGAATCGCGTCGCTGAACCTCTTACCGGACGAAGTATTGAAATCCAGCTTTATCCCCTTAGCGTGCGAGAAGTGTCTACAGATACCCCATCAATGTTAGCTCACGCCCGTACGCTAGCTGTGCGCGGCGGTTATCCTGGTATGTGGGCACTTTCTGGAGAAGAAGCGTCGAAACGTCTTCGCAATATGGCTATCAACTACATATTCCGTGATGCTTTCTCGCCTATTGTTATCTACGACCGAACCATCTTAAACAACTTGCTACAACTGCTCGCATACCAGATAGGAAACGAAGTAAACTATAGTGAGCTCAGCCGAAAACTAGGTGTCAGCCGCGAAACCGTCGAACGTTACATTGATTTGCTGGAAAAAGCTTTTATCGTTTTTAGACTCAATCAATATCGTAAAAATCTCCGCGCTGAGGTTGGTAGGCTTCGAAAAATATATTTTATAGATCTTGGTATCCGTAACGCTCTAATTAATGATTTTCGCCCTCTGCATATTCGCGAAGACGCTGGATCTCTATGGGAAAATTTTTGCATCCTTGAACGTAGGAAATATCTCTCTACGACAGGCCGTCTTGTTCGTTCGTATTACTGGCGAAACAATAAAAAGCAAAAAATTGACCTTGTTGAAGACGAACAAGATACTGTTCAAGCATTTGAAATAAAATATGGTAAAAAAGAGCCTAAGGTTCCTACAGAATTCATAAAATTATACCCAAATAGCGAGTATATCGTCGTTAATCCAAATAATTTCAATAATACGTTATTTCGAGCATTGCCTGATGATCAAATAAGTTTATTCCAAGGAGGACTACTATGAAAGGAATAATTTTAGCTGGCGGATCTGGCACGCGCCTCTGGCCAATTACGAAAGCAATCAGTAAGCAGCTGATGCCAATTTATGACAAGCCGATGATTTACTACCCGCTGACGACGCTAATGCAGGCCGGTATCCGCGAGATTCTTGTCATTACTACGCCAGAAGATCAAGCTGGATTTAAGCGTTTGCTCGGCGATGGTTCGCAGTGGGGGCTTGACCTGCATTATGCCATTCAACCAAGCCCAGACGGACTCGCCCAGGCGTTTATCATCGGCGAGGAATTTATTGGCGACGACAAGGTGGCGCTGGTGTTGGGTGATAATATTTTCCACGGCGATGCGCTGGATGATTCGCTGCAAGCCTGCACCGACCCAGATGGCGGCACGGTGTTTGCCTACGAAGTTTCCGACCCAGAGCGCTACGGCGTGGTTGAGTTTGATGACAACAACGTGGCGGTGTCGATCGAGGAAAAGCCAGCCCAGCCGAAGAGCAATTACGCGGTGGTCGGGCTGTATTTTTACGACAACGATGTGGTAGAAATCGCCAAAAACGTTCAGCCATCTGACCGCGGCGAACTGGAAATTACCTCTGTTAACGCCGAATATCTCCAGCGTGGCAAATTGACCGTCACCACCCTGGAACGCGGCGACGTCTGGCTAGACACCGGCACCATTAATAGTTTGACCGACGCCGAAGATTTCGTCCGCGTTATTCAGACCCGCACCGGACAGATTATCGGTTCACCGGAAAAAATTGCTTACAAACAGGGCTTTATTAGCCACGAGCAGCTCGACGAACTAGCGCGCCCGCTCAAAAAATCTGGGTACGGTAACTACCTCTCTTCTCTGTAGTTTACTTATGGCTATTCCATGACAAAACCCTTGACAAAACATAAGCCTATATGCTATAATAAAGATATGAGTAAGGTCGCAGATAAATTGCCTTGGGTACCCAAGGAGTTGTTTCTCGATCAGAACCGAGAAACAATTTCGAAAATTCTAGGATCTATCGCCACTGACCCTATTAATTCTGCCTTTGCCGAAGGAGCTAAACAAGCACAAAAAGACGTCGAAGCGGGAGGTTTGCTATCAGATGCCACTCGTCAGTTCATGTGGCGGCACTGGATGGGCGCTCAACATGGTGCAGCCGAAGGCGTGCGAGGCAAGGTTCTTATTACTCCAGAAAATCACGGGGATTACTGGGATTCTATCAAAAAGTTGAGTTACGGCAACCTCGGTTTCACCGAGGGTTCATCGACTCCGCCCGATGCAGAAATTGGACATAGCTTAGTGCTGGGTGGCTATCCGGAGGAAATGGTAGCTCGGCTGCAAGCTGCTTATGGCGACGATCCGGCAAGCGGCCGCGTCCATAACGCACATCTTTTAGTTGGACAGCGTCGACGCTGGGCGGGAGTACCAAACGAATCAAACCCTGATGCTATCGTTTCAGCTGTTCAGCGACAACTAGGCAAAGCGTTTGATATGAACGAGCTGCTCAGTAAACCACACTGGCGAGATGAGCTAAAAAAGCATACTAATCCCGACTTTGAAGATTGGAATGAAGCTTTCGCCGATGAGTACACTATGGGTAGACTAGCACTCGAAGCAATGCTCTACGATGTAATTGACTGGAAAAATGAGCCTGAAGAGTTGCTTTTGACATCAGCCGACCAGCCGGTGCAAGAATTGCTTGACGCTGGTGTTCCTATGCGCGACTCTGCTATGACAGTTTACCACCTAAAAAACGGCGCCAAAGCTACCCTATTAAATGCCGCAGCCATACCTCGCCACAACGGCGGCAACCCGCGCCCGACCGCCGAATCACAATACAAAGAATTGATAGAATTAGGAGTATTCAACGAAAATCCAGCAGACCTTGAGTTGCCCATGAGCGTCAGCGTCAGTACTCCGCACTGGAGAACAGCTATAGAAGCAGCGATGCGAATTATGAATAATGATGTTACGCGGCAAATTCCGACTATAATACCCGTAGGACATGATTGGCTACCCGAAAAAGAACCTGTTGCTGCACTGGGTGAAATACCAGCAACCTACAAAGCCGACTTACGATTAAGGGCTCTTTTAGACAGTAAAGACCCGGACGACCCGGAATTGCTCGCTCTGTAGCGAACACTCCTATCTATTCCACCGGGTTTTAACTACGGCTTCAATTCCGCTAGCCTACCAATTAGCAGTAAAACTACCAGCATCAACAGTAGCGACGCTACATACACCACTCGATATCCACTAGCGTACATCGTTGGCGAAGCCCATAACATCGCCGTCGCAACAGCCGCTAAGAAACAGCCCATAATGCCTATCGCCGCTTTTTGACGTGATTTTACATCAAAAGCGGTAGCAATTGCAGCGACAGTCATTACTAGCGCACATGACCAAAACAACACCGGAATCCACTGCGTAAATCCACCAACATAGCGCCACGAGGCGTGAAAATTGACGATACCGCCGAAGTGAAGTTCTCGCAATAGCAACATAAACTCTACATCTAGTCCGATAGTTTTTGCTAACAAAAATATACCAGCAAAACAGCCGGCAAAGATAGCCAAAATCATTTTACGCTGCCGCCAAAGTATCACGCATAACAAACACCAAATTATCAGCAACAGTGCCCCAGTATGGTTTATCAAGCTGTCCATAAACCACCGAATGGAAGATTCAGCCCGTATCGCAATAGGCACTGTTAGCATATCCGGCAGCCAATTATTAATCTCCTGCTGAATCCGCAAAACACTACCAGATGCACGAACAATACACAGCACTCCAGTACCCAGCAAAATCGTCGCGGAGGCTAAATATACAATAACTTTTTTAGGCTGATTTTTTTGACATAAACAATAAATCAGTACTGCTAAATAAATCAATGCTAAAATGAAACCGAATTGTTCATGCGACAAGACAGCGATAGCACTAGCTGTAACCGACACCAACACCTGCGCGGTTGAAATTTTGCGCTGCAAAAAAAACAGCACAAGGCAGATAAACCGCGATTAAAAACAACACTCCTACCCAAAAGTAATTTACCGAACCCGTCAACCAAAATACTGATTCGGTCGCCGCACCCTGCGACAGCAGCCAGACAAATCCACAGCTAGCCGCAAACGCTGCTATATCCATCCGACAACTCTTTGCGGCGCGAATTAAGTGATAGAATTTATAAAAATAAACAGCACCAATCATATAAGCGACAGTGTTTAGTAGCGGCCAGCTATATGGTCGAGGCGCCAACAGCCAAAGCATCATCTCCGGGAAAACCCGGCTACTCCAACTATTCCACCGGTACACGATCCAGTCAAACAGGTTAAATTCAACTGTTTTAGCAGCAAACCAAATATCATCGTCGCGAAAAACAGTTCTCAGGGACATGACAAAAAACACCGCCGTGCACAGCGCAAAAATAAACAAAAAAGGTCGGTTACGCTTGTCAAAAGCAGCGCGCTTAAAGTTGCTTAAAAGCTCCATACGTACCAAAATTATACCACCGCGCAACCAAAAACAGCAAATAGCAAATCTAAGCTAACGCCCAGAGTTGCTATTTCTTCATTTCAAGTTCACTGCCAGATGGTTTTTTCTTCGAAAAAATAAACAACCTGAAGACCAAAAAGTTCCAAACTGCAAATATAGCCGTGACGATTATTTTTGCGTACTGAATTTTCAACAGATTTAAACCTACTAATCCAGCAACCGCAGCAGAGGTGGCAATGAGATTAAAAATACTCAGTGCTGCATACAGAATTATCTGCGTATGTAGCGAAAATCGGTCATCTTCGCTGTGGTGAAAAACTTTTTTGCGATTCATCGGAAAATTAAAGAAAAAACCCGACAAAAATCCGATTCCACTAGCTAAAAAAGCCTGTAAATGGACGAAATTATATAACATATACGTTACCGAAGTATCAATTATAAGCGTCACCACGCCCACCACGCCGAATAATACCAGCTGCTGTATAAGTTTTTTCATAGCTTCTGTGTCATCATATCACGATTTCATGATTTCACACACCCATGATACAATTTAGGGTATGTACAGAAAATTAGAGACTTCCGTTGTGATTCCATGCTATAACGAAGAAAAAATGATCACTCAGACTATTAAAAAAAATACCAGAATTTATTGATCATATTATCGCCGTTAACGACGCGAGCACCGACGATACAATTGGAGTACTAAATAAGCTAAAAAAACCAATTCACGTCTTATAGTAGTAGACAACAAGATAAATCAAGGGGTTGGCGGAGCTCTAATATCAGGCTACGACTACGCCATGAAAAACACTAAAGCTACCGCTATCGGCATTGTAGCGGGCGATGATCAGTTTGATTCGTCATACCTGAGAGCAATGCTGGATGATTTTATTAACTATTCGGCAGACTACGTCAAAGCTAGCCGTTTCTTTCATCGCAAAGCTTTCAAAACTATGCCAAAGTACCGCCAATTCGGCAATATCTTTATCACTTTACTAACTAAATTCTCAACCGGCTACTACTCTGTAACCAACATCACTAACGGCTGCGGCTGGCTGCGCCGTGATGTTCTAGAAAAAGTTGATTTCTCAATCGTTGAGCGGCTGGACGAGTCACTACGAGAATGTACTAATCCTGACGGTGGTACGGTTTTTGCTTACAAAGTTTCTGACCCGGAACGCTACGGTGTTGTCGAATTTGATGACAAAAATCAAGCTATTTCCATTGAAGAAAAACCAGCCGAGCCAAAATCAAACTTTGCCGTTGTTGGTCTATACTTCTACGACAATGATGTAGTCGAAATCGCCAAAAATGTCGAACCATCTGACCGTGGTGAGTTAGAAATCACCTCCATTAACGCTGAGTATCTCCGTCGCGGCAAACTACAGGTTCAGACCCTAGACAACGGTGACGTTTGGCTAGATACTGGGACGATTGATAGTCTAACTGATGCTTCTGACTTTGTTCGTGTCATCCAAAAACGAACTGGTCGCATCATCGGTAGTCCGGAAAAAACTGCCTTTAAAAATGGCTGGATTAGCCGAGAACAACTTAACATACTGGCTGAGCCGCTCAAAAAATCTGGTTATGGCAAGTATCTAATTAGAGTAGATCGTCAATCAAGCTAAAACATGCCTCGCAAGCTGCTGCATATCCCATTCAAGCTATCCTTTGATACGTTGCTGGGGTCAGCAAATAATACTCTTTCACTGCCTAAAACCTCAATAAATATAGACTTTATGTCGTCACTACGCGTCAAAATCAGGAGACGAGATTCTGGGGTTATATTTCTATTCTCGAGCAAAGTCTTAGCTATAACCTGCTTTGCACTATGTATATTAGCATTAGGAGTTGACCACCTGGAAATTATTTCCTGCGTAGTAGTAGACTGTCCAGTCAGAGTCGTCATAGATCTATTAAAAAATATATCACCATCAGTTTTCCGATCACTTCTGACCGAAAGTATAGCCGTAGACTTTTCTCGACAGATTGGACTCTCAGTTATGGTAATCGCATGGTCAAATAACTCTGGTGCAGTAAACGCCGCCTTTACCTTACCCTGCAAATAAACTCCAAACACACCAACCCCGTTTGAAAAGGCCATCATTATAATACCTAGAATCATTAAAATCTTGACGCCACTTGACTGTGCTTTGTCTATAAGCGACATAGCTAGCATTGTCATAGCTAAGCTAGTCAATAGGAGTAAACTTAATACAGATTTATGATAATAATAGCCGACTTCACCATTGGTCATTTTTTGAAATATAAATAACGCCAGAGAAAATACTAATGACACAACTAGCCCAATAGTTAGTGGATTAACTGTTCGCTTCTTATGATTATTCCACAAATATGCCATAGCAAAAACCGCCCAACTTAGCACGTAGAATACATCAAAAACCAACACCCCACCCTGATCATTAATTTTATCTGATGTCACCCTCTCAAGTAATACGTAAGTAGCCCCCTGTACAACGCTAAAACTGACAATAAACAAAAGACTGCCCAGCAAAAGTTTTGACAACTTTGCTTTTTGATTACTACAAAAATAATCAGCCGCTAAAGTAAAGATAAATACACCCAACGCAACTGGAAGTAGGAAAAAATAGGATAAACCAACACCAATAACAGAAAAGGTTGCTAATAGCCCGTAGGTATACTTTTGTGTAATATCGCTTTCCTTGCAATATAAAAA
>JABCOJ020000035.1 GCA_013333675.2 Candidatus Saccharimonadota bacterium
GCGATTGATGAGGCTCGCTCAAGACTGACGAGATGTTATAGCGTTGATCAATTGGTTGATATTGTCATGAAGCGAAGCTATCGTGCTCGTCAACTTTTGCAACATGAACCAACGATGGAGGCACTGAGAGAGAAGTTAAGTTCATGGCAGCAGATCTGATAGACCTACACACCCACACAAATTGTTCGGACGGCGATTATGCTCCGGCTGAATTGCTGAGCTTAGCGAAAAAGCGGGGTGTAAAGACCATTGCTATCACTGATCACGATACGGTTGATGGTTATGGCAAAGAGCTATTTTTGCTGGCGAAAGATCTAGGGATTGAATTAATCCCAGGAATAGAGTTTTCGACAATTGACAAAGAAAGCGGACAAAAGATTCATGCATTAGGTTTGGGGATTGATATGGAAAACAAGGTGCTGAGGGAAAAATGTACACGATTGCGCACCGATCGAATTAAGCTTATGGGGCAGATTGCAGAAAAATTGGCGAGCTGCGGTTTTATTTTGCGGGTAGACGAGTTGGTGGCGTCCGGCGAGATTATCACCAAGGCGCATATTGCGCGCGATGTTTTGGCGAATGAAGCGAATCGACATCAGCTGATTAAAGCACACGGAAGTATGCCGCTGCAAGGTGAATTCATTGAGAAGTGGTTGATCAAAGGCTGCCCAGCGTTTGTGCCAAAGACGAAGCCGCTGTTAACTCATGAGGCGATTGATATAATCCATCAGGCTGGTGGAATATCATCGTGTGCGCACCCAAGTTTTAATGTTATGAAGGGCTTTTCGCTTGAGTGTATGAAACAGCTAATCTTGCGCAATAAATTTGACGCGGTTGAAGCGATCAATATACAGTACGACAAAGAAAACGGCGATCAGCGATTTGATATGATCCGAGAATTTACGCAATTTGCGAAAGAAAGCAATTTGCTGATTACTGGAGGCTCGGATTATCATAGTGACAATCACGAACTTTGGGGAAATATGCCGAGTTTGGGTATGGCAGATGAGGTAGTACGTCCGGGGCAGGAGATGGTGGATAACTTGAATCTGCTTACCGCTTCTCGCGCTACGACTGTTGAATAGCTAGACTTGGGCAAATATACTGTAAATCTGCAGAACGAGGCTGTCTTAGGTTATTTGTTTCGTGCTTATCTTCTGGAAAGAGCAGAAGCGGTACGGGACTATTTTATTATGGCAAACTTTTTGTATATTAACACTAGTCTAGTGTTGGTGCTGGGTTGTGCGCAATTTTTCCACTAAACCATAAACACTAGATATGGGCACGCTATATATAGCGTGTGTGCAATGCGGTATACTGGAATAGAGAAAAGGAGAATAGTATGGGTTGGTTACGAAATTTCATATTTGGCGTAGATCCGGCACATGATGACGCGGGTCTATCAAAACAGGTACGAGATTGGGAGGCAGAGAAAAACAACGATATGTCGCCGCAGTCAGACGATGCAGTGGATAGTGAAAAAGGGCAAGAGAAAGAACAGCATGACGGTAACCAGCATACAGAGCCAAGCGCGTACCGAACCGCGTCAGGCGCGAAAGTACTGCCAACGCTTACTGTTGATCGTGTTGAGCCGCACCTGTCTAATAATCTTGCGAATTTAGAATTATGGATTACGCTGCATAATCGCTCGCCGTACGATATTGAGATTACTAAGGTTGATCTGCTGAAGCAGAGTACTGATCCAGATCGATTTTTGCGCGCCGGCGAATCGCACGAAATCCGTGTGTACCGCGGACAAACGCCGCGCGATCGTGCATACACCAAAGCATATATTGACGTAAAAATTACAGGGACGGGTGACTATTTCCGCCAAGAATATATGATTAACTATGATCTGAAAACGAGCGGTGGTGCGAATTGGTATGTGCCGGATGCGCTGCGAAAATCATTGCCGCCGCGAGACATTTAAGGAGTATGATGCGATATGAGAATTTTTTATACTGATGGCAGTGCTAGTCCAAACCCGGGACCAGGCGGGTTTGCGGTAATAGAAAACAATAGGCCAGTAGCGCTTGGTTCGGAAGACGGCGAAACGACGAATATTCGCATGGAGGGGTTTGCGCTTGTAACGGCGATGCGGCTAGCGGCAGGGGAGCCATGTGAAATTCATACCGATAGCGAGTTTTGGATCAATGTACTAACGAAATGGGCGCCAGGCTGGGAGGAAAAGGGCTGGCGCAAAAAAAATGGCGAGATCAAAAACCTTGAGCTTGTGCAGCAGGCGTACGAATTATATCGCACGGTGCAGCCTAAGCTCGTATGGGTGCGCGGGCATGTCGGGCATGAACAAAATGAACGAGCAGACGAGTGGGCGAATAAAGCACGCCAGGGCGCGCGGCTATAATAGTTTGACAAAACGTATATTTTATTGATAAGATATATCAATATGAGTGAGTTGTGGTTGCCAAAGCAGGTGTCGGTAAGTTGCGATGACTACCGTGACGATACCAGTCTAGACGATGATTTAGCACTGGCAGTTGTTCATAAGATTGCCTATGACGGTAAGATGCAAGCGATTCATTACAGTGTAGCAATGGGACATGAAAACTGTCATGAGGCATTGATGAAGCGCGTTGGCCACGCCGGTCGTTATTTCCCGTTACCTAAAGAAGCGGCTGAGCCGCAGGCGACGGTTTGCGGGGTTCGAGACGATCCTATCTTGGGCGTGATATATGGAACAAAAGGCGCATCTCAATATGACGCGGAATTATCACCGGTACAAACGAGAGGTATGCTTAAGCTCGGCGCATATATTGTTGCGGGTGTATTGTCTTTTACTCGCGAGCACATACATGAACTTGGCGGGCAGCCGTTTACGCTAACTAGCGACCAGATAGGCGAATGGCGTCAGCGGTTTTTGCCGTATGTCACTGAACAACCGCGCTCGCGGTAGGTTTTCGTCTATAATAGAATTATGAACCAGAGACTCGCTCTCGAAATTTTATTGCATGGCGAAAGTGCACTGTTAACTGGACCGGCGGGGACGGGTAAGACGTTTGTGCTGAATCAATTTATTCGTGCAAGTAAAGATGAGGGAAAGTATGTGAGCGTGACGGCAACGACCGGACTAGCGGCGACACACCTGGGCGGCACGACGATTCACGCCTGGGCGGGGATAGGCGTACTGGATTATCTACCGGATCGATTCGTCGATCATATTACGAAAGGACGGCGTGAAATCATCGAAAAAACAGATATTTTGATCATTGATGAGATTAGTATGCTGCACGACTACCGTCTAGATATGGTTGACGAAGTATGCCGTCTGGTGCGTAAGGCGCCGGACGTACCGTTTGGCGGCATTCAGGTAGTAATGTCGGGCGACTTCTTCCAGTTGCCGCCAGTGAACCGGGCAGGCAGCCGTGAGGGCGGTTTTGTGGTACATTCAGATGCGTGGCGCGAGCTGAATCCAGCAATTCTGTATTTAGATGAACAATTCCGTCAGCATAAGGGTGATGCGCTCCTTGATATTTTGACGAGTTTGCGGGCGAATGACCTGCGTCGTCATCACGCTGAAACATTGCTGGATCGTACCGAATACGAGCCGCCAACGGACGCTGACTTGACAGAGCTCCATACGATGAATGTTGACGTCGATCAAATCAATAGGCGAAGGCTGGCAGAGCTAGCGGGTGACGAAGTGCGGTATATACAACATACCACTGGCAGCGTGCATTACGTTGAGAACTTGCAGCGTAGTGTGCTTGCGCCGGTAGAGTTAGTGCTCAAGCTTGGCGCCCTCGTTATGGCGGTTAAGAACGACCAGAGTAAACGCTATGCGAACGGCAGTATCGGTATGGTAGTTGATTTTGAGTCGGGAACAGACTATCCAGTAGTGCAATTCCGTAACGGCAGGACGATAGTAATGCAGCCGGATACGTGGGAATTGCGCGATGGCGACAAAAAGCGGGCAAGTATCAGCCAAATTCCGCTGCGCCTAGCGTGGGCGATTACAGTGCATAAGAGCCAGGGTATGACGCTTGATGCAGCGCGCATCGACCTACGCAAAGCCTTTGTGCCCGGTATGGGCTATGTAGCACTCAGCCGCGTGCGTAATCTCGACAACCTATACCTGACAGGTATCAACCGCACAGCCCTCCAGATGAGCGACGAAGCATATACGATTGACGAGCGGCTGAAAATGCGTGCGGCAAACGATCGCGAACGATTTCAATACTTGCAAAGAAAAGCTGAAGAACGTGTCGCTAAGCCGCTAAAAAACCTGAGTAAAAAGAAATCAAGCAGCTGGTCTGAAAAAGTTGCTAAAATGCGCGAGACTCATCCGAACGCATACAAGCCGTGGCAGCCGCAGGACGACGAAGCGCTAAAACTTGGATTCATTAACGGCGAGTCGATTGAGAATTTGAGTGCGCAGCTCGGTCGCCACGAAGGTTCAATCAGAATGCGGTTGCAGAAACATTTTGGGGAAGACGCGGTGCAGTAATGAGCATAGATGTTTGATATAGGTGCATCTTGCTCTAATATTGACTTTTTATCAAATTTTTGTTAAAATAAAAACTCATAAGATACAAGAATAAAAATGGTTAAAAGTAAAGAACTAGGTTTGTGCAGTGCGGCTGATAGAGATCGATACGATAGATATTTTTATGGTGCCACTTCTAGGTTGGTGAACGGTATACCGCTTCCAAAGACGGTCGTAGAGAGAACCCGGGAGCGTTTTGCTAGAAATATATACGACAGTTCGGAGCATACTGACGCTTTAGGGCGAAAATTTCCGAGCGGAACCTTTTTATTTCATGGTGCAACAACTTCGCATATAGTAAAAATCCTAAATAGTGGATATTTGATGAATGCACACGCAATTGATGCGAGCACTCGTGGTAGCAACGGTGGATCTGAAGGCATCTCGTGGAGTCTCAGTGAAATCGAGGCGATACCAGGTACACGGTATCATATTGCCGGTTTCGTGGCGCCGCCGGAAGCGGTCTTAGGAAAAAATACTCAGCTAGCTGTTCCGGATAAGCCGGCTCCATTTGAAGTGGTTCAGTTGTCTAAAAATATTGATGCTGAATGGTATTATGATGAATATAAAGAAATGTGGGCACTTGAGAAGGAATACAGAGAGGTTGTAAGGTATGAGGGAAGAGATTCTGATAGGGCGCTAGCGTTGCGGCGGAATATACTTGGGAGAAAAACTATTTTGGATTCCCAGTTGAGTGCTCGCAATGATGTTAGGATTCCGGTTGATAAGCTTCACATGATCGCAGCACAGCAGGATATAGATGTATGGATGGAGGTTTTGGCGCGTTGTCCAGTAAAACCGGCTGGCATAATTACGTACGATAGCGATGAGATCTGGCGCGAAGATTTTGCTTCTGGCGAACGAGGTCATGGAGCTAAACTGACAGAATGTTTGCGCCGTGTTATATCGGATAGTGATCAAACTATTCGTTTTTCTGATGTATTCGGTGGTAACTTTGACGACACTATGCGAGATCGTTCGGCAGAACATATCATTGACAGCAAATACCTAGCAAACACGAAAAGAATTGTTCTTGAGGGTAAAGCCCTGACCATGGTGTAATTTCTAAGAGCGTGATAAGAAAATTTATAAGAACTATGGGTGAACGAACTGACCCCCCAAGGTCATTTAACAGTCCATTAGATTATCTATATTTACGTTTGTTCCGGATTAGTTGACTGAGCCTCCTCTAACCTCGCATTATAGCTTGCAATGTCGCTTGAAACTTCTGATATATTCTGATATATTCTGATAAGTATCCTTATAGGCACACAGAGAGGAATGAGGATATGCTCATTATGCAACGCGGATTTCCGCTTGAGCTAGTGTGGATTGCTACAAACGACAATACGCTAGCAAAAAGAATCACCCAGTGCTATGCCGACGAGAGGTCGGTGAAGCTCAGTGGCTGGGTTAGCGGTAAAGAGATTGAGGTGAAGCTGCGCGAAGTCATAGGCCTGATGGCTGGCGTGATTGTATATGCTGCTCTGGTGGCATTCGCGATCATCGGTCCTATCGTGGCAGGCTGTCTCATCTCAATCAAAGACGACTGGGCTCTTGTCCTGTGTCGTATGCTTTATCTTTGGATGATTGCTTTTCTTGCGATCATCCTCCCTGTGGTAGGCCTGGACTACTTGTGGGATGTGGGCATCACCTCTCTTATCAGGAAGACCAAGGAGAGGGTGTTGCTCAGGAAAATGAAGTCCTTGAGCCGTGTGAGAGTCACACGACCTTGTATGCATATCTTTGCCGAAGTATGCAACAAGGATGGCGAGAGTAGTTGCATTAGTAGCCGCTGCATGGTTTTTGAGGCGGATGAAGTCAGCATTCTTGAGTCCATTCTGGCAGATGAGGTCAATGGCGTTCGTGTCGTTGATATCTGCGGAATCCTCCAGGAGGATTCCGAGTCTTCTGAGCCAATGCGCTCGTCGCTCCGCAGAGGGCTTGTGCGCAAGCTTGATGCTGCTGTTGGCCAGTACCTCGCGAGGCAGACAGCTGAGAAGGATGCAGAAGAGCGGTACCGCCAGCAGGCGGAAGACGCTGAGCGGCGCGAGCGCGAAGAGGGGTGCTGCCGCCTGACGGCTATGCGTGAGCAGCATGCAGCGCTCATGCTTGGATTTGACAATCCGAGCGATGCTGATATGTTCGCGTTGCTTGAGTATGAGGAGCTCCGAGAGCTTCGTTCTCGCAGCAAGTCCTGTCCGTCGTTCAGGCGGACGGAAGACGCCTAAGCAGGCGTAGCCGGGGGGAGGCTAAAATAAGCTTCCTGTCCTAGCCCGTCTGATTTGTACAATCGTATGAATCAGATGGGCTTTTTTCTGCTACAATAAAGCCATGAATACAGAACCAACTAACACGACCGAAAACGATACACAAGAGCCAACTGATATTTTTTTGTGGGCGAACCAGGCAGATGTGCATAAAGAGGCGCTTGAGGTTGATCTATTTTTGTTTACAAAAGGCTATACGGTGTATGCCACGAATTATGCTAAGGAATTAAAGGCACAACTGAAAGTATTATTCTTGTACGATATGATCAGCCAAGTGCAGACCGGGGCGGCGACAGGTATGCACGTGCGCGATTTTGAAGCGGCGGCTGCCGAAGAGAACGTGCTGGAGCGCACGACGCTTGATAAAGTTGATCACGCGCAAGAGGTAATCGAGCAGATTCGCTACGGCGAGGAAAGTTTGGAAGTGTTCCGCGAAGGCGACCACGAGTTCAAAAAGGTAAAGGGGATTGTAGCGCGGTTTAGCCGTTCAGGCGCGGAGCCGTTTTTTGTGGCGAAGATACTGCCGCAATCGCAGGTGCTGAAAGGCGCAACGGCATGGATGTATAACGGCGATTCATTCCAGCCGTTTAGCGCTGATGCGGGCTTAAGGATTACGCCGGATAATCAGGTTCTAATCGCCGGGAATGACATTTTTGCATTCAGCGAATCAAAGTTCATCCGGTTGTTTGGGTATGATGCTAAACAATTTGCAGTAGCGGAAGAAAAAATCGCCGAAATTGAACAAAGCTTTAAGTTGAAGTTTCCTGAAGGTATGACGTTTGATGCATTGGTGCGCGATACGAAGTCACTGGTGAGCAAGCTCCAAAAAGTCAACGTTGGACTAGTGACGCAGGATCAAGTGATTGAACAAGCGGACGAAATGGGTCTAGAATTGATGACGGACGAAAACACGGGCGAAATTATCATTATGGATGCGAAAGACGCGGCGAAATTCGTGAATTTGCTCAACGACGACTATGTGACGAGCGGCATGACCGGCATTCGGTACGAGCTTAAAGGCAAAAAAGAACTAAAAGATGCCGCGCCAGCCGATCTGGGAGCGCCGGCTGAGCTGTAGCGCTTACTATGTTGCTTAAGTGGCGGCGGGCGCATTGCCTAGCTCTGGTATAATAGAGCTCATGAGCGAGCGGAGATTGAAGTTAAAATTTCCGAAACGATTTTTGTGGGGCGCCGCAACATCAGCGCACCAAATTGAAGGCGGACTGCATAATAACTGGACGGTCTGGGAGCAGGAGAATGCGAAATCGCTGGCAACGCAAGCACCGTACCAATACGGCGATTTAGATAATTGGAATGCGGTGGAATCGGCGGCAAAATCGCCTAATAATTATATTTCTGGCAAAGCGATAAATCATTACGAATTGTATGAGCAGGATTTAGATTTAGTGCGCAAGATGAATATGAATGCGTTTCGCTTGAGCATTGAATGGTCGCGGATTCAACCTGAGAAGGGCGCGTGGGACGCGGCGGCGGTTGAGCATTACAAGGCAGTGCTCGCGGCATGTAAACAACGCGGCATTGAGCCGATTGTAACGCTGTTTCACTTTACATTGCCGGTATGGTTTGCAGAGATCGGCGGGTTTGAGAAACGCGCCAATGTGAAGTATTTTGTCGAGTTTGCCGAGCATATTCTGCAGGAATTAGGATCGCGGGTGCGCTATATTATCACAGTGAACGAACCGTGCGTGTATGCGCATGAGAGCTACCTGCGCGGCAGCTGGCCTCCGCAAGTACAAAATCGGCGGCGCATGCGTGCGGTGCTTAAGAATCTTGCGGCAGCGCATAACCGTGTAGCCGACATCGTGCATAAAGTGAATCGGCGTTACAAAGTGTCAGTAGCGAAAAATAGTGCGTATGTCTATCCGGGCGACGATGCGGTCCTGACGGTGCGCGCAGCAGGGATTATGCAATATCTGCAAGATGATTATTTCTTGAAAAAAGTTGTAAAGCGCTGTGACTTCATCGGCGTGAATTATTACCAAAGTGCGCGCGTGTATGGCTACCGCGTGCACAATCCCGATATTGAGGTGAATGATTTAGGCTGGAATATGCAGCCGCAATATCTGCAGCAGGTGTTAGAGCGGCTGTACGATACGTACCATAAGCCGGTGTTTGTGACGGAGAATGGCGTAGCGGACGCGGGTGATCGGTATCGCAAGCATTGGTTGGCGCAGTCAATTATGGCGATGAATCAAGCAATTGAGCATGGTGTTGACGTGCTCGGTTATTTACATTGGAGTTTAACTGATAATTTTGAATGGGACAAGGGATTTTGGCCGCGCTTTGGACTATTTGATGTGGATTATACAATGTTTACGCGGACGCCGCGGCCAAGTGCACTATGGCTAGCGCGGTTTTTGAAGCAGCAGAAGGAGATGCGAGATGGCAAACGATGAAATTACCGGTGTAAAGATAGTCGTCATCGGCGGCGGGACGGGCAGTTTCACGCTGCTGCAGGGCGTGAAACGCTATGCGAAGCATGTGACAGCGCTCGTTAATATGGCGGACGACGGTGGTTCGACAGGGCAGCTGCGCGACGAGCTAGGCGTGCTGCCGCCCGGCGATGTACGCCAGTGTTTGGTGGCGCTGAGCGATAGCCCAAAAGTGCGCGACCTCTTTAACTATCGGTTTGATGAAGGCAGTTTGAAGGGTCATGCGTTTGGTAATTTATTTTTGACGGCGCTTGAAAAAATGACAGGCAGTTTTGGCGAGGCGGTTGAACTGGCAGGGCGCGTGCTGAATATTGAAGGACGCGTTGAGCCAGTGACACTAAGCGATGTTACGCTGTGCGTTGAGGGTGTAGACGGGCGTCCAGTGAAAGGGCAATTCACGATTGCGCACCAAGAAATTGCAAAGCGACCGAAGATTTGGTTGGAGCCGACCGCGGTGGCGAATCCTGCGGCGGTGCGGGCAATTTTACGGGCGGATTTAGTCGTTGTCGCGCCGGGAAATCTGTATGGCAGTTTGGCGCCGGTGTTGGTGATTGATGGAATTCGGCGCGCGCTGCACGAGACGCGTGCAAAATGCGTGTATGTATGTAATTTGGTGACAAAGCCTGGTCCGACAGACGGATTTACCGTAAAGGATTTCGCGAGCGAGATTGAGCGTTTGGCAGGCGGTGAATTCTTGGATTACGTCGTGTTTAATAATGACGAACCGTCGCCGGAATTGATGGAAAAATATGCGCACGGCGGGGAATTGGTCGTGAAGTACGATCTCAACGAGTTGCGCCGGCAGCATTACGAATTTCGCGGCGTACCGATTCTTGCGAAGCAAGCGTGGACAGGGGCGCAAGCGAGCGATCCGATCGCCTCGGCGCGCAGTTTCATTCGGCATGATTCAGACGCGGTAGCGCGGCAGCTGATGCGCCTGTACTTTGCGTAATTTTTTAGGAGGGGTGCGGGCAGCTTTTGTGTTGCTTGATAATACATGGGTAGTAAAATGTAGCAAAAAATGCTACGCTACATCATTGATAATTTGTAAAAATACCTCTGTTATTACCTTGATTTTTCCACAGTTTTGTGGAAAACATAACCACGTTGTTTCAAAAAGTCAAAAAAGAGGCTTGCGAAATACCCATAGGCCGGTGTATCATGAAACCAGTGGCAAAAGCATTACCGATACACGGTAAAAACAAACACCACAAAGTAACAATACAGAAAGAAAGCAGGGGAATTATGACGCAAACCATGGTGAGCCAGTCGGTAGATTCGGTAGTTGGCGCTGTGATTCGTGTTCCTCAGACCCGGGTTTCACGCGTATCGCTTGCGCTTGGCGTATAGCGGCGTCTGTTTGATGCACCTTTACAATTTGTCGGCATCCTCGAGATCAACAATCTGGTAGTGAGCACGTGGATTATCGACCCACAATATAAAAATAGTCGAATGCACCTTACTCTAAAACACCTCCCAAAAACTCCACCTCACACACAAGTCTCTCAAAAGGCACCGCTTCTTAAGGACTATGAGTTGTTTGACAATTCTCCTATACTAAGCGTTGCCCGACTTTTACAAAAACAAACACTACCTATGCGAAAACAAACAGCTCGCTACTGGTTTGGTGATCTCGAGTTTCTCTATCGTCGCCGAGAGTGGTATGATGGAGAAAATGAGTATTAAAGAACATCCACCACTTCATGTTCCAGTTCTGCTTGATGACGTTATCGCGTTGCTCACACCCCATTTAGGCGAGGCTTATCTTGATCTAACTGCGGGCTACGGCGGGCATGCGCGGGCGGTATTAGCGCGAACGCAGCAGTATTCCGGTACCGTACTGGTCGACCGGGATGAGTTTGCTCATACAAATTTGCACGAGCTTCTAGCGAAAGGAGCTCAGCTTTTGCATACCGATTTCGTGTCGGCTGCGCGTCAGCTGATTGAACAGGGTAGGCAATTTGATATGATTCTACTTGATTTGGGGGTGTCGTCACCACAGCTCGACCGAGCTGAGCGAGGATTCTCGTTCGCAAAAAGCGGACCGTTGGATATGCGAATGGATCGACGCCAATCGTTAACCGCCGCCGACGTTGTCAACACGTGGACGGTGGAGCGAATCGCGCAGATCATTCGTGATTTCGGCGAGGAGTCTCCGCGCGCTGCTATGCGGTATGCGCGTAGTATCGCGGCGGCGCGGCCGCTTGAAACGACGACGGATCTTGCCCGCGCGGTAGAGCAGGCGTATCGCGGGCCGCATCGGCGTACGCATCCCGCCACTCGAGTCTTTCAGGCGATTCGAATCGCTATTAACGACGAACTCGGGCAAATTCAAACCGTCATGCCATTGCTTCCGGCGCTGCTTACACGCGGCGGAAGAGTGGGGGTGATTAGTTTTCACAGCCTTGAGGATCGAATCGTGAAGCGGTATTTCGCTGAACAGGCTGCCGCCGGCTACGAGGCAAACCTTCGTATTATTACGAAGCGTCCCGTTAGCGGTGCAATTAACGATGTTCACAATCCGCGTTCGCGCAGTGCTAAATTGCGCGCCGCTGTGAAAATATAACACAAACAGAAAGGGGGATGTAACCATGACGCGTCACATCCAAGTCCAAGACAAGAACGAAGCTGTGCGCAGCGTTGTTGTGCGCCGCAAGGTATAGTTTTTGCACTTTCACACGCTTAAGCGCCCCCGAAAAGGGGTGCTTAAGCTGCCGAGAGGATAATATACGATGAAACGAACAGAGCAACCGGTCTGTGTTGCCATAGTATTAACATAAACACGAAATATTCCACCACCATGCCATATCATCGAACAGTACAATTTAATAGCCGGCGCCAAGGTAATTATGGGCGTAACCGCAATACAGTTGCTTTTGCATCGGCTGTCAAGCTTGGTCCCGTGTCGCATACAGTGATCGTTGCTTTGATGATTACGATTCTAGGTCTGATATACTTAACACAGGCGACACGCGTGTCGAGCTATGATTACGCGGCGAATACTATGTCTGATAAAATTTCGTCGTTAACTGAGCAAAAGAATGATTTAGCGGTCGAGAATGCTCGTTTGACAGCACTTCAGTCGGTGAAGGGGAGCAGTGTCGCGCAAGCAATGACGTCGCCAGCCGATACGCAATACGTGAGCAAATAAGTGTATGAATATAGGTAGTCGAGGCGATACGCGGATTAGCGTGTTGGGTATTTTGACGCTTTTAGCGCTGCTGGTAATGGTAGCGCAGCTTTTTCGCGTGCAGGTACTGCAGCATAATTATTACGTTCAGTTGGCAGATAAAGAGCACATCAAAAAGTTTACGCTACGCGCGGCGCGCGGGGAAATCTACGCGATGGACGGCAACGCGCCGGCGAAACTCGTGATGAATACGACGGTGTATACGGTGTGGGTTGATCCGACACTCGTGACAGACAAGCAGAAAGTAATCGATGTGATGAACCGTGTGGCGGGCGGCAATGTGCGCAAAGACTTTCGTCAATATTTAGATGCAAAAAATACGCGCTATCAAGTGATTGCGACGAAAGTTAACCGCGTGCAGGCGCAGAAAATCAAAGACGAGAAGCTTGCCGGCGTCGGATTTGACGCATCAACGCAGCGCGTCTACCCGGAAGGAGCGCTTGCGAGCCAGGTGCTCGGTTTCGTGAATGGCGAAGGGCGGGGGAAGTACGGTTTTGAGCAGGCAAACGATGAAACGCTTGCCGGTAAAGACGGTGAACTAAAAACTGTGACCGATGTGCGCGACGTACCGTTAACTGTGACTGATAAAAATATCAAAAAACCAGCGGTAAATGGCAAAAATATGGTGCTGACAATTGATCGCAATGTGCAATCAAAAGTTGAAGAAGCCCTTGCAGCGGGTGTAAAGCGAAGCGGTGCGACGCGGGCGAGCGCGATCGTGATGGACCCGCAAACGGGCAAAGTGCTCGCGATGGCGAATGTGCCGACGTACGATCCGTCTAATCTAAATGTGAGGGACGTGGCAGTCTTTAATAACAGTACAATCTCAAATCCGTACGAGCCAGGTTCGGATATCAAGACTTTTACGGTTGCGACAGGTATTGACCGCGGCGTGATTACACCTGATAGCACATACGATAACACCGGTAAGATTAAGGTTGAAGACATTACTATTAACAACGCAACAAAGAACGCGGCAGTGACAGGAACTATTACGATGCAAACAGCGCTAAATTGGTCGCTTAACACTGGTATGGTGACGATCGCGCAGCGTTTAGGCAATGGTACGTATATTACGCGTGCGGCACGCGATACGATCTACGAATATTTTCATGATAAGTTTAAGCTGGGCGAGTTGACCGGTATTGAGCTTGCGAATGAAGCGAAAGGCACGATTATTTCGCCGCTGCAGCAAGAGGGCAATGCGGTGCGCTATAGCAACATGGTATTCGGGCAGGGTATGGACGCGACGATGCTGCAAGTGGCGAGCGGCTTTTGCGCAGTGGTAAATGGTGGAACGTATTTTGCGCCGACGATTATTAACGGTACGATTAACGACGATGGTGCTTTCGTGCCAGCGGGCACAAAAGCTCAAGCACGCGTCATTACTGAAGCAACATCAACGACGGTGCGCGAGATGGTTCACCAATCGCATTACGCAACGTACAATCCGAAAGACGGCTCGGAGCGCTATCTTGTGGGCGGCAAGACCGGCACGTCTGAAACGATTGTGAACGGCAAGTATGTCAGCAATCAGACGATTGGAACGTATTTGGGCTATGGCGGCGAGAAGGGACAAACTCCACGTTACGTTATCATGGTTGAAATCGCCGCCAATGGCAAAGACATGGGCGGCGGTAGCGACGCGAAGCCGATTTTCAACGACATATCAAATTGGATGCTCAATTATTTAATGTTAACGCCGCAGGACTAGACGGGGTATACTGGATAGTATGACGATCGTAAATTTCTCGAATGAATTAAATCAAACTTTCGCGTTGAGCGTGGCGGCGTTCTTGTTGGCAATGATATTAACGCCGGTTTATACGCATTTCGCATATAAATATAAATTTTGGAAAACGCAGCGTAGCGCAGCAGTAACGGGGGAGCGGCTAAAGATTTTTAATATACTGCACAAAGAGAAAATCGCACGGCACGTTCCGACAATGGCGGGCACTATCGCGGTGGTCGCCATTACGGCGATTACGTTGGCGCGCAACCTTGACCGGGCACAAACTTGGCTGCCGCTCGCGGCATTGCTTGGTGGAGCATTTGTCGGGCTGATCGATGATGTGCTCAATGTGTTCGGCTCGAATCGTAAGGATGCCGGACTGCGCAGCTGGGTGAAGTTCGCGATGATTACTGCAATGAGTATTGTGCTCGGCTGGTTCTTCTACACGAAACTTGGCTACAATACGATCCATATACCGTACTTTGGTGAATGGCAAGTCGGCGCGTGGATTATTTTCTTTTTTGTATTAGCAGTGGTGTCAACGGGCAATGCGGTAAATATCAGCGACGGACTTGATGGATTAGCGGGCGGTTTGTTGGTGATGTCGTTTTCAGCGTTTGGCGTGATTGCGCTATTGCAGGGGCATATTAAGCTAGCGGGATTTTGTTTCACGGTAATGGGTGCGCTATTGAGCTACTTGTGGTTTAATATTTATCCGGCGCGGTTTTTCATGGGCGATGTCGGCAGCTTTGCGTTCGGGACGAGCTTAGGCGTTGTTGCGATGATGACTAATACGCTGTTTTTGTTGCCGATCATCGGGATTTTATTTGTGGTTGAGGCGGGTTCAAGCTTGCTTCAGATCATTAGTAAAAAACTATTTCATCGTAAGATATTTGTCTCGGCACCAATCCACCATCACCTAGAGGCGACAGGCTGGCCGGAAGTGAAAGTTACGATGCGCTTTTGGGTGATTGCCGGCGTGGCGGCATTTATCGGCATGCTGATGGCGCTGAGCGGAGGGCATATTACATCGTGAGCGGTGGTCTAGCCTCATCACGCCGGGAAGCGATACGTGCTCGTACGAACCATCAAAGGCAGCGGCGGCATCGTCCCGACTATATGATCGTCATGTGCATGGGCGTACTGATGCTGATTGGCTTGGTGGTTATGTATGCGATTGGTCCGCAGCGCGCCAATGTAATGAATGCGGCGTATAATGGCTCGTATTCGGCGACATACTTTGCAGTTAAACAATTCGCTAGTTTGCTCATTGCGCTTGCTGCGTTTGTCGTATTGGCGTTTGTGCCGTTCTCGGTGCTAAAAAATCAAGCGGGAAAGTTTATGGCTGCGGCACTTATTGCGTCCGTATTACTGTTTTTGGTGGGAAACGTTGCGCATATTGATACGCTCGCGCAGGCAACGCTCGGCGCGTATCGTTGGTTTAATCTTGGCAGCTTCGGCGGATTCCAGCCGTCTGAGTTGATGAAGTTTGCTGTCGTTATATTCATGGCAGTGTTTCTAGGCAACCGTTACCAGCAGGGCAAAATTAACAATCCGAGAGAAACAGTTTATCCGATGGCGGGACTATTGGCGTTATTGCTGCTTATCGTTGTTGTCGTTCAGAAAGACATGGGCACAGGCGTGGCGATTGCAGCAACGGTCGTATCGATGTTCATTGTTAGTACGATGAATTGGCAGATCCTGGCAAAAATTGCAGGCGTTGGCGTTGTTGTAGGGCTTGCGCTGGTCGTGTCGTCGCCGCACCGCATGGAGCGCATCGGCACATTCTTTAGCTCGAGCAACGATGTTGCTGCAGCAGATGAACGCGATAATAACTATCACATCAAAAACGCGATGATTGCTTTAGGAACAGGCGGGTTGCTTGGGCGCGGAATTGGCAAGAGTATCCAGGCGACCGGATATTTGCCCGAGGCGGTAAATGACTCGATTTTTGCAATCATGGGTGAGATTTTTGGGTTTGCCGGCACAGTTTGTATCATTGGGTTATTTGGTATTTTGTTATTCCGCATTTTGCGCATTGCCGATCAGCTCCCCGATATGTCTATGCGAATCGCGGCAGCAGGCGTGTTTGGCTGGCTGCTTGCACACGTTGTAATGAACGTTGCTTCAATGATTGGACTGATTCCTCTCACAGGTATTACGTTGCCGCTGCTTAGTTTTGGCGGAACGAGTATGATTTTTATGAGCGGCGCGCTGGGTGTCGTGTTTCAACTTTCGCGGTATACTAATCATAAGTCAGTTAACATGAAGGAGGACGCTCGTGCGGATTTTGGCAGCAGGCGGCGGATCGGGCGGACACGTTACGCCGGTCGTCGCAGTATTGCGTGAATTGCGGAAAATAGAACCAGACACAGAGATTCGGTTCTGGGTTGACCATGCATTTGAAAAACAAGCACGTACTGTCATGGGGGGGTACGATGATTCCATTCGTGTTGATACAATTGTGAGCGGTAAGTTGCGCCGGTATCATCACTTGAAATGGTGGCAGCAGTTGATGAAGTTTCGTACGATTACGCTGCCTAATATCATCGATGCGGTTAAGGTGGGTGTTGGGTTTGTGCAGTGTCTATGCAAGCTAATCGCGTGGCGTCCGGATGTTGTTTTTACGAAAGGCGGGTACGTGTGTTTGCCGGTTGGTTTGGCGGCGCATGTGCTGAGGATTCCACTTGTTATTCACGACTCTGACGCGCACCCCGGCTTGACGAATCGCGTTTTGGCGCGTTGGGCGGACGCAATTGGTACGGGTGCGCCGCTAAAATTCTACCCATACCCGCGCGAGATCTCGCAGTATGTTGGTGTGCCAATTATGGAAGATTTTGTGCCGTATAGCGATGAGCGGCGGCGTGACGTCAAAGTAAAGCTTGGATTTGATCCGACGCGGCCGCTTGTCGTTGTGACAGGCGGCGGCCTTGGTGCGCGGCGCATTAATGATGCGGTTGTTGCAATGCTACCGCAGCTTACGAAGCAAACTAACGTTATTCTCATCACCGGTGCACAACAATATAGCGATATTCGCGCACGCGTTCCGAATGATACTAGCCAGGTGCATATTCATGATTTTATTAGTAGCGGGCTGGTTGATATGCTTGGTGCGGCAGACATCGTTGTGGCGCGTGCAGGCGCTACAACGATTTTGGAGCTTACGGCGCTCGCCAAACCGACGATCTTAGTGCCGAATGGCTACCTGACGGGCGGCCATCAGCTAAAAAACGCGGCGGTATACGAAGAAAAAGGTGCAGTGAAAGTAATTGATGAATTACAGTTGGACGACCACCCTAAGGTGCTTGTTCAGGCGATTGAAGCGCTGCTCGCAGATCGTGCAGCAATGGCGCGTATGGGCGCCGCATTTTTGACTTTTGCTCATCCACGTGCGGCGCACGATATGGCTGAGATGATCGTCCGAACCGCTAAGCGTAAGTGATATAATAAAGATATATGCTAGGAAAACTCGGAAAAGTCGTGCTGCGTCGCCGCCCGCCGCAGCCAGTGCGTCGGCGGGCAATTGATCGCGATGATTCGGCGCAGCCGGGTGATTTAACGACAGCGAGTAGCTATGCTTTCCGGCGCAACCGCACGCTGACCGGCAGTCTTCTTTCCGAAATTTCGAGCCCAAGTGAACACCGCGCTGATCTTAAGTCGCCGCGCGTGCAAGCGCATACATTACGCTACCGTCGTCGCAAGCTTGTATTACGATTATTTGTGCTTTTGGCGGGCATCGCTGGCCTCGCATGGATACTTTATCAATCAGTTGTTTTGCCAAGTGTTACGCTTGTTGGCGTTGATTCGCCGTCTATCGAAACGACGCAGCGCTATGAAAAAGCAATTCAGGACTACCTCGCGGCTCGTCCATTTGAGCGGTTGCGCGCGCTGATAGATGTCAAATCTCTCGTTGATTATCTGCAACATGATTATCCAGAGATTCAGTCTGTCGAGTCGACGGTCACCTTTGCCGGGTTTGGACGCGCGAAATTTTCTATCGTCATGCGCCATCCGGTTGTGTCGTGGCAAGCGGGTGCGACTCTCGTGTTTGTCGACTCTAGCGGCGCGGCGTTTTACCGGAATGTGCCCGAGTCGCCTGTCGTGCAAGTCATTGACCGTACGGGCGTTCAGGCGACGACAAATAAGGTCCTTGTAAGCAATCGATTTTTGGAATTTGTCGGCAAGGTCGTTGGGTATTTCTCGGCGCAAAAGTATACTATTTCAAGCGTGATTCTACCTGAAGGTACAACACGTCAAATAGAAGTAAAACTCGAAGGGGTAGGGTATCCGGTTAGGCTGTCGATTGATCGTGCGGCAGCAAGCCAGGTTGAAGATGCGGTACGCGCTATCCGATATTGCGCCGAGCACTCAGTTGACCCAACGTATCTTGATGTGCGGGTGAGTAGGCGAGCATTTTATAAATAGAAAAGGTCACTTCTCTTGCCAATTGGGGGATGTTCTAGTTTTGTTCGTTTTATCGTGATTGAGCGAGTGAGAGGAAAACTATATAAAAATATAAAATCGTATAAAAATCAAATAGGGCAGAAAAGCCAAAAAAGATAGTGGGGGAATGTTTTTAACAAAAATGCAAATTAGCGTTAACCAGATATTTTTGTGGATAACTTATGCGAGGACTAATTTCTAAGTATGTTATATGTTGTTGTGAGTGCTACTAGTAGCACTCTAATGAGAGCTCTCGTATGATTTTAATTGAATGCGACTGCCGCCATTTAGGTGTATTGGCGCATGTTTAAGTGATAGAGATGTAAATCCCCTACGAAAGATAAGAGTAGTTTTTTTGTAAAGTAAATTAGCGCTCACAGCAGATGGATGCTAATTCATATTCTTGCACGATATTTTAAGTCGTAAAACGGACATTGTACGACGTTAGACTTTTGTATTGTTTTTTGATATGGTGACTTTATAAATATTTAATGGAGGTTTCCTTTTATGCAACCATCGACAAAATTACCAGACAATCTTAAGTCTCGCCTATCTCGTGTGTATTTTGCGCAACGTTCGTTTACTGATGATTCTGGTAAGTCTGTTGTCTATGAACGTCTCGTCCTTGAAGTTTTAATTAAAGATAGACCATTTAATCTTGAGTTTAAGGTTTCGGATAAAGATAAAGCAATATTATATTTGGCTGATGTTGTTGATTAGCCGGCTATACTTTAGTTCGCTGTTTGTTCGGTGTCTCTAATAAATCGGAAAGCCGGTAAGGCGCCATGAGCTAAACTCTCGCCTCCAGTAAGTGGAGGTGGGTTTTAATTTCCGCCCGTAGAATATATGAATTAAACACGCTCTTCTATGGTTAATAAATATAAAAGCACACTCCTGGATTGCTTTCGGCAAGTGTACCGTTATTGGATGGCTCATGAAGTTGATTTCTATGTCTTTCATTGGGTTGCCTCCTTGACTTATTTATGGTTATTTGCTACTATTCCCCATAGAACACCCTTTCGATGACCACTTTTAGGATTTCGGGCGGGTGTTTTCTTTTGTTCTATATCATTGATTTTTTCACAATGGTTGGTATAATAAAAATATTCACCAAAAATCCATAGGGGGTGAACGAAACGTTGTGGCAAGCTCGAAATTACAACGATTGACAATCTATTCGTCATATATCGAGATAGATGGCGTGGATCTCAAAAAGTTCTATTGCCATCAGGGCAGCAATCGTTGTAGCCTACGCCGTCCATCTCGGCATATGACTTTTTTATTACCAAAATCTAGAAAATGCTAGGTTAAGCTCATTAGAATTTGGAAAAATGAAAAATAATACAATGCCGATGCAGCTGTGATACTCACGTATCGTGGCAAGAAGCAATCTTAACAAGAAAGGGTTTTTATTATGTATCATTGTAATAATCCCGCTTGCGTTAAGCATATCGTATGTAAATACATTAGAAAGAATGGTAAGGTGATACGCCCAAAACGCGCCTCAGCTTTCAGTTTTTGTACCGAAGCTGAGAGTAAAAAGAAAAAAGTCGTCCGAGAGAAATAAGACGACTTAAGGACTGAAGAGCTTTAATAGATTCCTAGCGTCTATTAAAGCTCTCATAGGCGTCGGAATAATCAGGCGTCTGTGAGAGTTTTAATAAAGTTGTGAAAGCTCAAATGTTTGTTTTTCGTATTTTGTTGTTTATCTGCGCCCGCCCGTATAACATGTTGCTTATTTATATGCAATATTACTAACAATTATAGTAACATAGCAAGCATAAGCATATCAAGATATCTTAAATTACTTAAAGATCTATCCTACGGTCTATGCTTATTTTTATCGGGGTCTATTTAGGTTCCTATACCTCTTTAATTTGCGACTTTTCTGATAATTGA
>JABCOJ020000036.1 GCA_013333675.2 Candidatus Saccharimonadota bacterium
ATTTATAATTATAACTATTACACTTACCGGAAACTAACTTCCCTAGTATCACAGTAAGATGTACATTACAGTGAGTAATGAAATATGATAAAGATGGAGGGAGTAATGAGGTATAGAGGAGGACTTCACTCAGCGCAGACCAAGATTTTGCGGGAGCTGCTATTTATGCCGACGGCACGCTTTGCAGAGCTGCAAAAAGCCAGCGGATTAGAAAGTGATCATGTAAAGTTTCACATCAAACAACTAGTCAAACTAGGCTATGTCAACAAAATTGGTAATGCATACCAACTCAGCGTAATAGGCAAAGAATACGCTAACAAACTTGACACCGATGCCGGTGTGATTGAACGGCAGCCGAAAGTCGCTGTGCTGCTCGTCGTTGAACGGTATAATTCCAAAACGCATATGGCAGAATATCTATTACAGAAACGATTGAAACATCCCTACTTCGGTTTTTGGGGCGCGCCAACCGGCAAGGTGCGTTGGGGCGAAACACTGCTAGACGCTGCCGCACGCGAGCTAAAAGAAGAAACCGGACTAACCGGTGTATTTGAATATCGCGGCATATACCACGAGCGTGTACGCCATCAAGCGACAGGCAAAATCATTGAAGATAAATTATTTCAGCTAATGTTCTGCGATCGGTTTAGCGGCGAACTGCAAGTGGAATTTGACGGCGGGCGTAATACATGGCGTACGCTTGAAGATATGGCGTTAGAGTCGAAAAAGTATAAAGGCTTTGAAGCCGAAATAGCGGCGTGTTTAGGCGGCGTACCGCTTACCGAGCGGATGTATGATTACGGCGACGGTGAATTCTGATTCATAAAAGTTTGCAAAGGAAATACCCCGCACTGGCCTGTGCGGGGTGGTGGGTGCAAATAAAGGTTTATATAAATTCAATACTCACCGGGCAGTGATCGCTGCCCATTTGTTCGGCGTGAATTGTTGGGTTTTGCACGCGCGGCGCAATTGCGGCAGATGCCAGCCAGTAGTCAATCCGCCAGCCGACGTTGCGCGCCCGGGCGTTCGCCCAATGCGTCCACCAAGTGTAAGCGTTCGCTTCATGCGGGTGGGCGGCGCGGAAGACATCAATGAATCCAGCGTCAAGATACGCTTGAAAACCGGCGCGTTCTTCATTAGTGAAACCATGTTTGCCGGCGTTCTGCTTCGGATTTGCAAGGTCAATATCGGCGTATGCTACATTCATATCGCCGCAGTATAATATAGGCTTGGCGGCGCCATATTGCCCCGCCTCCAGCTCTTGCAGGTATGCGAGACATGCGGCGTCCCAGCGCTGGCGCAGGCTCAGCCGGCTTAAATCGCCTTTGGAATTTGGCGTATAGCACGTTACGAGCCAAAAATCGTCAAATTCTGCGGCGATAATGCGCCCTTCGTCGTTCGGATCGCCGTAGCGGTCGCCTGTTAGCTGAAATCGCTGGACAATGCCGTTCGGAAAGCCGTCGCGGTAGCAGTGCGCTGGTGTTTTCGAGAAAACCGCTGTGCCTGAATAGCCTTTTTTTGCCGCCGAGTAGAAGTGCTCAGTGTACTCAGGCAGGTCAATTTCTACTTGGCTGCGCGATGCTTTCGTCTCTTGCAGGCAAACGATGTCGGGGTTGTATGCGCTAATGAACCGCGCGAACTCGCCTTTGTTGATGACGGCGCGGATACCGTTGACATTCCAAGAGAAGAGTTTCATGGACCTAGTATAGCGTACGGGCAGGTTATTTATATAATCGTTTGCTGAGTATTTTTAATCAAGCGTACGGATTTCGCGCAAATCCATGTTATCATAGAATCTAATGACCAATCCACTTCCCAAGCTGGTAACGTTTGACGGCGATGCGCGCAGCGGCAAAGGTACGATTGTGAGTTTGGTAAAAGATTACGTGCGCGATGAATTATTTCTGCCTGTTATGCTGATTGATGCGGGGCAAGTCTTTCGCGTGCTCGTGGTAATGATGCAAGAATATGGCGTAGACCTGGACGATCCGGCAGCAATTGATGCATTTCTTGCCGATAAGCGTAACGAAGACGCTTGCGTGCGCCGCGTGAAATTCGTGTATCATCTGCCGCGAGCAGACCGCGATGCGCTGCTCTACACGCCGGAAATCAGCGCGAACAGCGTAAAAATTGGTGCTCGTCCGCGCAGCCAAGCGTTCAAAGATGCGTTGTTGCGCAAATGGCTGCGCGATGCGCGCGAAGAGGGCGTGGAGATTGTATTGCTAGACGGGCGTGCGCTCGGCGAAGTCGGCGAAGAGCTTGCCCGTGCTGGATTATGCGAGCATGTGCTTGATTTGTTTTTCGTGTGCGATCCGGTAGTAAGCGCCCAACGTACGCTTGGTATGATGCCGCGTCCGTACGCCGAGTTAAATACTGATGACCGCGCTCGTGTTGACGATCAGGCGGCGCAAATCACCGCTCGCAACCGCGCCGATCGTACGCGCTCAGTACAGCCGGTCGTGCCGCCTGCTGGCGCACTCACCTACCCTGTGGGCGAGCTGCCGACGGTGCTCCCGCCGCGCGATCCTTGTCCTGCTGCTATTATTGATCGCAGCATAGAATTACCGCGCGAAACCATGGCGCTGCCGGTTATTAGGTTAGTGGAGACATACTGCCTGCCACCTGCGTCCTGATTCGAATAAAGATATGAAGTAGTTGAGCACTCTGTTTGGCTAACGTGTTCTCTTTCTGCACGCTTGTTTCTAAGCACTATATGCTCTGACGGCGAGCTAGGATCGCTAAAAGTTTCTCTTCTTACTTGAGAGCAGCTGTTGATATAGTTTGGTATACGCGCGCGCGGTTGCCTCTGGTGACAGCTCGCGGAAGACGGACTTCGTGCCAATACTTAGGCGATGGCGGGTTGATTTGTTAGCTAATTGGCGCATACCGGCGGCAAGTGCCTTGCAGGACGGCTCAACGAGCAGGCTGTTGTTTGGGTGTAGCCCGACGTCAAGCCGGTCGTCGCAGTACAATACGGGCAATCCGGCGGCGAGTGCTTCTGTAATGACGATAGGCTGGTTGTCGAAGCGGTATGACGCGAGAATGAATATATCAGCATCGCGCAGATGCTGTACGATCTCTTGCTGGCTGCCGACATGTCCGGGGAACGCAATGCGTGTATCGCCCCGGGTGTAGGCGCGCAGAGCGGCAAGCTCTGCGCCGTCCCCGATAATGACGAGCTCGCTGTCTGGAATACCTGCTTGGCGAAATGCATCAATAACGACCGCGAGGCGTTTTTCCTTGACGATGCGGCTGACGCTTACGAACCGCAATGCATGTGATGTCCGCTTGCGCCTTGTCTTCGCGATAATCGCCTCAAACGAGCGGCTATAGCCGGTAGGAATGCTAGCATTTGGAATGTGCATACTAGCGCCGGCAGCCTGAATGTAACGTAACATGTAGCGCGATGGCGTAGTAATAGCATCAACGCTTGTCGCCATAAGCGCTTGCGATCGCCAGTCAAACAACCCGAGCGGCGACTCTTCGTGCAGTATAGCGCGATTGATTGTAGCTAGGGCTTGCGTACTGCCACGGATGCGCCGTAGTTTGTATGCGCCTAGCCGGTAGCCGATGCTGCCGAGGAATGCGACAATCGGTGCTGTACTGTGTGCGCCCGCCATGTTGGTGTGAAAGGTATGTATGTGCGGAATGTGCTGTATGCGTGCGATATGTGCTGCTAGCCGCACGGCACCAGTGTCGGTTTGACTATGGATAACATCGAATTTATGCTTGCGTGAAATCTGTTTAGCGAGGGCATGGGTACTGACAGTAATTCGCGTGTGCTTTGGCAGACCCGGGAGGCGATATGACGGCAGGCGAATCGTTTCAGCGTTTGCGGGTGGTACTAGCTGTACGGCGGGCGCGAGCAGCGTGACACGGTGTCCTAAACGCACCAGCTCTTCAATTTGCATTTGCACGGAACGACTAACGCCGCTGGAATCAGGAAACATGTCTTCAAGCACGAGCGCAATATGAAGCGTTTGCATACTTGCATTATACAATATGCAGTAGCTTTTTTGCCGTATGCGCTCTATAATACGATGGCATGAAACGATCAACACGACCGCCAAGCTTGAGGCAGATCGCTAAAACGCTCGGCTGCGAAGAACGTCAGCGAAACGGAATCTGCTGGTTGGAGTGTAACACGAGTGCTAATAAAGTTGCGGTTGTAGTTCACGGTGTGACGGGCGGCAAAATTGACATGATGCCGCTTGCTAGGCAGTATGTGCGTGCCGGTTATGCTGTATACGCCGTTGATTTGCCGGGGCATGGCGGCTCGGAGCTGCCGGAATTGCGGTCGTACGACGATTTAGCGGCATGGTTAGCGCGTGCAGTTGACACGATTGGGCGAACGCCGGACTTACTGAGCAGTAATTCGTATGGCTCGTCTATAGTGTATCGTTATATGGTTAACGGTTTGTTGCCGCAAAAAACGCGCGTTGTGCTTGCTTGCCCGACACCTCATACGTCGCATGTTGCGAATGCGCTACAAACTGTTTCGGTGCACGTGCCAAAAAAAGCGAGCTGGGCTGTATACAATATCTACCTTGGTCGGCTGATTCGCGGCGCGGTTGTTATGAGTTTGCATGATCGCACCGCATGGTCGTGGTTTCTTGAGTCTGAAAAATACAAAAAAGCAACAACGACGTCGCAAGTATCAAACGTATTGTCAACGTTGCTCTATAACGATAACCCATTTACGGTTTCCCCTTCCCTAGAAGTTCAACGGCGCGTTACGGTCGTGATGGGGGCAAGAGATCGGGTCGTCTCCGAGAAAGCGCGCAGTGCGATGCGCCAGCTTTTACCTGAGGCGAAGATCCGTATCGTACCAAGTGCCGGTCATATTCTGCACTTTGAAGCTTGGCGCGATTTGCTGCCTGATGAGCCGGGCGGGCGCGATATGATATACTAAGGGGTAGTTATGAGAATTGGACTGTTTATCGACGATTACTTACCGTCGGTGCACGGCGTGGCAACGTCGACAGCAACATACAAGCAAGCGCTGGAGAATTTAGGGCACGAGGTGTTTGTTGTTGCGCCGAAAGTCGAAGATTACGACGATTACGACGACCACGTAATCCGTATGCCATCGTCAAAGAATTATGTGTTTGAAAAGCGCGAGGTGGCGTATATTTACCCGGGGCTTGCAAAGCGCCTCGACGAATACGACTTTGATATTGTACATAGCCAGACGCAATTTTATTTAGGCGTGTTAGCGCACAGCGTTGCGAAGCGCCAGAATATCCCGCATGTCACGACGATCCACACGCTCTACACCGAGCTCATCGACGACTATCCGTTTATGGTGACGGCGGGGCTGATTGCAGCAACGGTAGCGTTTCCTGTAGTGCTGAGGACGAAGCCGATTATGCCAAAAATGTCGCGCGAGCAGATCCGCGAACTTGATCGCAGCAAGATCAAAGATATGTTATCGCGTCAAGGTTGGCGGTTGACGGCAGCGTTTGCGAATAAATGCGACGCATGTTTATCGCCGTCGAAACATTTAGCGAAGATTCTGGTCGACGAAGGCGGCTTGACGACGCCGTATTATATTTTCCCGAACAGTATTGATACAAAAAAATATCGCCGCGCGCGTGCTGTAGACTCGCCAATTACGAAAAAGCGCGGTGAAAAATTTATCATTTGCGTGGCGCGGCTCAGCCCCGAGAAACGGCAAATGGCGCTTGTCGAGGCGATGCCGCACATTGCCGATGAGACGATCAAGCTCGTGCTCGTCGGCGGCGGCCCGTACGAACGCGAACTGCGTGATCGCGTGGCGGAATTAGGGTTAGAAGACCGCGTGATATTTACCGGAATGTGTTCAAGCGCGCAGGTAGCGTCGCTGCTGAAACAGGCGGATGTGTTCGCGCTTGCGTCGTATCATTTCGATAATCAGCCGATGACGTTTCTGGAAGCAGCAGCAGCAGGTTTGCCGATTGTGTACTGCGACGAGCGCTTGACTGAGGCGCTTACGCCGAAGAACTCAATTTTGACCGGCGGTATTGAGGGCGAAGATTTTGCGCGCGTCTTGACTGATATACTCAGCGACCGCGAGAAACTTAAGCGCTTATCGGCAGGCGCATTGCGCGTCGCGAAAGCGTTCGACTCTCAGACGATGGCGAAAAAGCTTGTTGAATTGTATCAGCACTTGATTGACGCGCGGCGGGAACTTGAGCAATAGCTTGAATGCCATAGCATCTAAAACGTTTGAGTGTATTTTGCTGTTTGCTGCGCTTTTGTCGTGCGAATATAGCGTTTGGTTGGCGTGCGGCTTATCGGAACGTTTTAGCGCATCAGCCGTTTCGCTTCGCGGTCTTGATCGCGGCGTTTGATAGTTTCGCGTTTATCATAGCGCTTTTTGCCTTTACCGAGCGCGATGACGAGCTTGATAAATCGTCCCTGCGTCAATAATTTTGTCGGCACGATTGTCATGCCTTGCGTACGGCTTGCGGCGAGCTGGTCAATTTGCTTGCGGCTTGCGAGTAACTTGCGCGGGCTTGTATCAACCGTGCGCGCTTCGGGCTTGCCGCGCTCATTGTGGCGCAGGCTAAAACTGGCGTTATTCAGCCATAATTCCCCATTTTTTACTGTAACAAATGCACCTTTTAGCTGGACGTGCCCGTCGCGGGCGGCGCGTACCTCCAGGCCGGTGAGCACTAGCCCTGCTACAATTTCGTCGTCCAGCATATAATCAAACCGCGCCCGGCGGTTAATGATCGCGGACGAACTAGCGTGTTTTTTGCTGTGCGGGCGCTTCTTGCTCATACTACATCATTATACCATTGCAGTATAATGATATTACACACTACATATAGTGGATAACGATGTATTTTACACATTATATATAGCGTCATAATGACATGTGCGTTATACTAGAACTCATGAATTATGAGGGTAGCCAGGCGCCGCGAGTGTCTAAATGTAGTGCTGAATTTAACGAATGCGATATGTCGCAGCTGCCGTTTCGCGTCAATGAGCTGCCGCAGATTCGCACAACATACGACCCGGCGGCGTTACAAGAGCTGGCAGTCTCGCTTGATGGCGGCGCTGAATCGCCGCACTTGCGCCAGGTTAATCCGATTCAAGTTAACGAATTTGATGATGTAGGTAAATTACAGGCATACTTAGATGAATATCGCGTATTTTATAACGGTGATGGACATACGGTTGCAATTCCGGATAGCAGTGAACTTGAGCGCCGCCCCGACGGTACGTGGCGGATTTTGATCGCTGGGCATCGCCGCTGCCGTGCTATGCGTATAGTCGCCGATAAATATGGGTATGCGCTTCGCGAGAGCGATGTGCGCATTGACGTGTATCATAATCTGCCATTTGCCGACGCGGTGAGTTTGCAGGGGCGCGAAAACGAGCATCGTGAAGTTGATCCAGCTGAAGCAGCGAATGATATTGCACGGCATTATTATTACTTTCAGCATAAGCACGACGGACGCGCACCAACGCAAAAAGAATTAGTATTGCTAACTGGCTACTCTGCCGACCGCGTGAGCAAAGCGTTGCGCTACCACTCTCTGCCCAATGAGTTGAAAGATTATTATACGAGCGGACAATTGCCGTTTAATATTGTGGCGCAGTTACGTTCGCTGTACGATGCTGAATATTCGTATCGCACGCAGAAGTATCCGCGGCAAGCTGTCGAATGCTCTGATGAATTGTCGCGCGACGCATTGCACCAAACCGCAGGCTTTGCGAATGAGTTGGCGGCGCTTAAATCGAAAGGTTTCGGCGCTGATATGCTGCGCGAAAAGTTAAGTGCTAAGATGAAATCACTTGAAGTCGTGCAAGATGAACTATTTATGCTAGAGGAAACACCGGTTGAATACCGCACGCGTACGCGTCGCCGTCATGTTGATGTAATGGCGCAGCAACTTGGTGCAGAGATTGATACACCGCCCGAAACATGGTCGCCTGCATTGCGGAAATTTATCGCGAAAGCTGCTGTCCGTGCAGCAGAGATTGATCAGGCGGTAATTCAGCGCGCCGAAGATGATGCCCGCGTTGCTGCAGGTAGTATGGCGCAAGTAATGTTTACATAAGAGTGCATTAAGCAAGAGACACCTTACAACTCAGGGGCTTTTATATATTATAAAATAAAGTACACCGAAAATCAATACTGAGCTATGGTATACTATTTCGTATGATTGCTGACGTCCATATTACTGAGAAGTCGTTTGGTCCTACGGTGTTGATGGCCGGAGTGAAGTTTAGCGTGGACGACGGCGAGAAAGTCGGGCTCATCGGGCGCAATGGCGCAGGAAAAACGACGCTATTTGGTATATTGACAGGCACGGATAAAGATTTCACGGGTAGCGTAATTTTTCGTCGCGGTAGAGTGGTTGTAGCAACGGCGCAGGAGCATCACGATATTGGTGACATAACAGTGTTGGAGTACATCTTGAGCGGGCTGCCGGAGTATGCACGATTGCGGCATATTCTGCATACCTATCCTGAGACGATGGGCAACGACATGGCAAAGATTGAAAAATATACGCAGGCGCTTGATCGGTTTGGGCAAAAAGGATTCTATCAAATTGAGGAGCTTGTGACCGAAGAGTTGAGGAATTTTCAGATGGATGGTATGGCGGAACGTCCCCTCGCCTCGCTGAGCGGTGGCCAGAAGCGGCTGGTTGAGGTCGTGAAAATTATGCACGCCCAGGCGGATTTGGCACTGATAGACGAGCCGACCAATCACATGGATTACCTAGCAAAGAAGCAGTTTATCGATTGGATGAAAACATCAAAACAGGCGATGCTGGTGATTACGCATGACCGCGACGTACTGAAAGAAGTTGATCGAATTGTTGAGCTGAAGGATGGCGCGACAGTAAGCTTTGAAGGAAACTATGACGCGTATCTGAAACATAATGCGTTCGCGACGGGCAACGCGATGAATGAATATGAGACGGTGGCGCGGCGGATCGCGAATCTAAAAGATAAAGTACTGCAGTTTCGGCGCATGAAAGAACGGGCGCGCGACCCCGATACGATTAAACAATTCAAGCGACGCGAGAATCAAGCAGCGATAGAGCTAGCGGAGTTAGAAAAAATCGAAAAGCCAACCTTTTGGATTGACCGTGAGCATGTAGCGCAATTGGATTACAAGGTGGCGGATCGTTACCAAAAATTCAAGGCGCGTAACATCCATTTGCGTATGAAGGATGGTGCGATGCGCTCGCGGCGCAAACTCGTTGAGGCGCGCGATGTGGCACTTGGATATGGCGATGTACTGTTGTTTGAGGGCGTGAATATTGATTTGCGCGAAGGCGAAGCGGTAGAGCTGCGCGGGCGCAACGGAACAGGCAAGACAACGTTGATTCGGGCACTGCTAGCAAGCCCTGCTCAGGGCTCAAATGTAGCGCCTGTACTTTATGGCGGTACACTTACTCTTGACCCGCATGTGCGCGTGGGCGTATACGAGCAGGAAATCACGTCGACATATCTGAATATGCCGTTACACGATGCGATTGAGCAAATGTATATTGACCGCAAGCTGGCAATTGGCGAGACAAAAATCCGCCAGCTAATGGGCGATTATCTGTTTACTGATGCTGACGGTATGACGCCGCTTGTTCGGTTGAGCGGCGGGCAGAAGGCGCGGTTCCAGATCATTAGTATGCTGGCAAATGATCCGCAGCTGCTAATTCTAGATGAACCAACGAATCATTTGGATTTGCCGAGTATTGAAGAACTAGAGACGGCGCTTGAGCGCTACGCGGGTGCAATACTTTACGTTAGCCACGACGATTATTTCCGCCGAAAGATCGGCGGTGTGGTCGTACAGATTGGCGCAGTGTAGACTGATAGTTCCCCTGTCTTCTTAATCCTATAACTGGCGACGATTGAGCCGCATACAGTTTTTTATCATGAGTAGCATAAGAAAATAGCCCCCGAAACGGCTCAAGCTGAACTTTCGGACAAAAAGCCCGAGAACGCTTAATGAGAAAGCATTTAATCAGGCTTGATGCCGAATCGGCGAGCTATTTTCAGAGGCGAGTTAGTCGCTAGCAGCGAAGCGCAGCAACCCTGCTACGGTCATAATAAGAAAAACGACCAAACAAGACTGGAAGAAAGATACTGCTGGTACCCCATCCAGCCCGGACGCGTGAAGCGCGCCCAAGAGGATCATAATGATCCATGCCGGAATGGCGATAACAATTGCCATACAGGCAACAAATGCAATAATGAACAAAACAACAATGAGAGCAGTCTCCATTGCCTTATCCTCTCCAAAGAACGACCTCTCCGCGCGGGATTGCGCGAAAAGCTATTCTATATATATCATGTATGGTGTGATTGGTCAAGCGAAAGCTAAGCAAGCAGTCCTTTGTCGTGCAGCGCTGCATCAATTTTAGCGCGGTCAAAGCCGCGGACGATAACGCCGGCAATGTCGGTAACAGGGACGCTGCTGGCACCACCGCCAACTTTGGCGAGCAGTTCGTCCATTGCCCCCTCGTCGGTTTCAATATCGCGTACGGTAAATGGTACGCCGAGGTGCTCTAGATATTGCTTTTCAGTTTTGCAAAATGCGCACCAGGCGGCGCTATAAACGATGACGTGTGATTGTGCAGCTTTTGACATTGTGACCCCTTTTCGTTAATCATAATCATTATACACGCAATATATAGCGTACGCAATAGGCTATTAAACGCTAGATGTACCGCTTGTCAAGTACCAGCCGCCGTCAACAGGCGACTGGTAGCAAGTGAGCTTCAAATCTAAATGGTATTTTTGCAGCTCGCGAATAGCACGCAGAGCGTCGCTGCGGCTGGCGAAGCGCTTTTTCTCGGGCGCTCGGGCGGAATTATTACGGTAGCGCTGGTGCTTGGGGGTGTGATTACGGCGCGGCATGTTTGTAGTATACGAGGTTCGGGCTTTACAGACAATCTGGTTGCCTGATACAATTAACTGCGTATGAGTAAATTCTCTGGCGATAGCGACAGCCGTGCGGCGGGCGCCACATCCTCTGCGAGCGTGCCGGCGTCGTCGGTTATGGCGACGATGGCGGATACGACATGGCGCATGTTTACGCCGAGCGTTGGATTAACGCTGGCGGGCGTGTGGCTGGATACGCAGTTCGGTACGAAACCGTGGCTGATGTTTGGCGGCATCGCGCTAGGATTTACCGGCGCGTTTGTGCTCGTAAGGCGGCAAATCATTGGTGGTGCGCGACGAAAGGCGGTACGGGCATAATGATATCTAACAGTACAACATTGGTATCTAGTGCAAGTGCGACGGTGACTGACACTGTTATGGCAACATTTGCGGCGGCTAGTCCGCATATCTCGGTAAAAGCTGATACAGTCGCAACGATTGGCGGATTTACAGTAACGAATTCGCAGGTGCTCGGCGCGTTTGGACTAATCGTGCTCGTGTGGCTGATGTTTCGGATGCGCTTGGCGGTACTGGGGCGTAAAAAACATACATTTGCAACGCGCTTGATGCAGTGGACGTTTGAAGGGCTGTACGGCACAGTTAGGCAGGTGATCCAAGATGAGGTGTGGGCGCGACGAGTTGCACCGTTAACGATTACGATATTCTTTTTTGTGGTGGCACAATATTGGTTAGGCTTGTTGCCTGTTGTTGGCCCGATCACAGTTGGCGAGCACGGCACTCCCCTATTGCGTGGTGGCGTAGCAGACTTAAACATGACGTTTGGATTGGCGATTGTGACTATTGTCGCGGCGCAGGTGTATGCGTTTAAGTATATGGGCTTTCGTGGTAATATGGGGCGTTACTTTGTAAACCCGCTGCGTGATCCGATTATGTCGTTTGTCGGTATCTTGGAACTGGTAGCAGAGTTCTCGCGCATGTTGGGTCTGAGTTTCCGCTTATTCGGCAATGTATTAGCCGGTGAGATTCTACTGATAGTAATTTCATATATGGCACAGTTTGCTTCTCCGGTAGCGCTTCAGCCGTTCTATTTCTTTGAACTGTTCATTGGCGGTATTCAAGCGTATATTTTCTTTATGTTGTCAACAGTATTTATTTCCCTGGGTCTTGTGCCGCATGGCGACCATGATGAGTCTCATAATACACCCGATCATTCTCTTACTGATAATTCAAAATTAGCAGCAGAGGGTGAAGTATAAAACGATAACAGCATAATTTATAAGGAGAATATCAATTATGGAAGCACTAGCATTTACTCTTACCTACATAGTTCCAGCGGCATTTGCAGCAACTGGTGCAGCAATTGTCGCCGCGTCAGCGCTGAAGGCGGCTGGGCGTAATCCAGAAAAGATTAACGATTTGCGCACAATGATGGTGCTCGGTATTTCGTTTATTGATGCGATCGCAATCATCGGTTTCGTTGCAGCGATTGTCGGAAAGGTTATGTAGTAGCAGGGGTACATCGTGATAGAAAGTGTGACACAGTTTGCGGCGGTGCACGCGGAAAAAGCGGATATGTTCACGTCGCTCGGACTTGACTGGAAGACGCTTGGTTCGCAAACGGTTGCGTTTCTAGTGTTACTCGTTTTACTCCGCAAGTTTGTGTATCCGCCGCTTGTTGAGACGCTGGATAAACGGGATGCCGAAGTTAGAGCGGGCGCCAAAGCAGCACGGCAGGCACAGAAAGCGGCCGACGAAAGCGAAGCGCGCACCGCAGCAATGCTTAAAGATGCACAGCGTAAGTCGCGGGCGATTGTGTCGTCGGCAAAGCAAGAAGCGGCAGATATGATAGCTAATGCCGAGGCAAAAGCGTCATCGCAAGCAAAGCAGATTATTGAGAATGGGCGGCGTGATGTGGCGGCAGAATTAGCAGCAGCAAAGAAAAATTTGCGCAGCGAAATGATTGACTTAGTGGTTGAGGCGACTGCGAGCGTAACGCGCCACACTGTTGATGCGCGCAAAGATAAGCAGCTGATTGAGGAAAACCTCAGGGAGCTGCAATAAATGGCGCAGGTGATTTCGCGGCGACGAATTGCGAGCTACGCGGCTGATATATTGACTGCGGGCGGCGATCGCGGTTTGTTGCTGCGCGAAATTGCGGCGTATTTGATCGAAACAAAAGCGACGCGTACGGCGAATTTGGTTGTCGCAGCGATTGAAGAGGAATTGCAAGCGCGCGGCGTCGTCGTCATTGAAACAATTTCGGCGCACCAGCTAAGCAATGAGCTGCGCGCGCGTATACGTACACTCGCTGGAGGGCACGAGACGCATTTTCGCGAGCGCATCAATCCGGATGTTATTGGCGGCGTGAAAATTACCTTGCCCGATAGCGAGTTTGACGACACGATTCAACGTAAATTAATCGCCCTCAAGGGCGCGAAGTAAAGGAGCAATATGGCTGATAACGCAGTGGCGGAATTGTCTGAGAGCCTGCGGCGGGCGATCGCGGGACTTGAGGCGAAAGAAGGATTAGAAAAAGTCGGTATCGTGACGCGCGTCGGCGACGGCGTAGTTTGGGTACATGGGCTGCGCCAGGCGGGCTATTCGGAAGTGCTGGAAGTGCAAACAGCTAACGGTATTGTCGAAGCGTTCGTGCTGAATTTGATGGAAGACGAAATTGGCGCAGTGCTGCTAGGCAGCGACCAGGGCGTAGCGGCCGGCGATAGAGTTAAGCTGAAGGGCGAAGTACTTAGCGTGCCGGTTGGCGAAGAATTGCTTGGACGAGTGGTTAATCCGCTTGGCCAACCGCTTGACGGCGGTTCGGAGATCAAAGCAAAACATCGCTTGCCAGTGGAGCGCGAAGCGATTGGTGTGATGGGGCGAAAGAGCGTGCATGAGCCGCTGATGACCGGCATCATGTCAATTGACGCTATGTTCCCGATTGGGCGCGGACAGCGCGAGCTAATTATCGGCGATCGCCAGACGGGCAAGACTGCCATCGCGCTTGATACGATGATTAATCAAGCGCGTCAAAAGACCGGCGTCGTCAACGTGTATGTAGCGATTGGTCAGAAATTATCAAAAATTGCCCGACTGGTCGAACGCCTGAAGTCTGAAGGCGTGATGAATCAAACAATTGTTGTGGCAACGAGTCCGAGCGACTCAGCTTCCCTGCTCTATTTGGCGCCATACGCCGGTACGTCGATGGGCGAATACTTCCGCGATAGCGGTAAGCATGCACTAATGATCTACGATGACTTAACGAAGCACGCCGTGGCATACCGCCAGATGTCGCTACTGTTACGCCGCCCGCCGGGTCGCGAAGCGTTTCCGGGCGACGTATTCTACCTGCACTCGCGTTTGTTGGAGCGTTCTGCAAAATTATCAGATGAATTAGGCGCCGGGTCGTTAACTGCCCTTCCAATTATCGAAACGCAGGCAGGCGACATCTCTGCTTACATTCCGACCAATGTGATCTCTATTACAGACGGCCAGATTTTTATGGAGACCGATCTGTTTTATCAAGGCATTCGCCCGGCAATTTCTGCAGGCTTGAGCGTGTCGCGTGTCGGTGGTGCTGCACAAACAAAGGCGGTAAAGTCGGTCAGCGGCAACCTGAAGCTTGGTCTCAGCCAGTTCCGCGAGCTTGCGAGTTTTGCGCAGTTCGGCTCGGATTTGGACGACGCGACGAAATCGCAAATTGAGCGCGGCCAGCGTTTGACAGAGCTGCTCAAACAGCCGCAGTATCAGCCAATGAGCGTTTGGGAACAAGTTGCATCAATCGCGGCAG
>JABCOJ020000037.1 GCA_013333675.2 Candidatus Saccharimonadota bacterium
CATTCTTTTTCAGTAAAAAAAGTACCAAAAAAACATTTACCATAAGCGTCGATATTGTGATACAATATTTATAGAACCGTGAGGGTTTGACATCTATAACACTATATATTATAATTAACATTAAATCATTTATATTAACCTAACACGTAAAAGCCTCGGGTGAGGCGGAGGCTGGAGATACTATATGACCGAAGTTACTGGCACCGACACCGCATCGACAATCAAAACCGCCATTCAAGACATTTTGAAAACGATCGATCAAGAACGCGAGCGCGAGATTATTACGCGCCGTTTTGGTTTATTTGACCGCAAAGAAACGCTTGAACAAATCGGTGAGCTTCTTGGCATCACTCGCGAGCGCGTACGCCAGCTTGAGAAGGCGATTCTCATTCGTCTAAAAATTGCAGCAGAGGAAGGCGACATTCCAGCCATCCGCACCGTCGAGCGCCTTATCGTCCGCGATTTGTCGGAAAATGGCCGCATCGGGCGCGTCAACGACATCGCTGAACGCTTATCGCCCGGAAAGGCGACAGCTATCCGCACGCACATCGCCTTTATCGCCGAACTCTCGCCGCGCCTCACAACTATCAACGAAACCGACAATTACCACCAGGGCATTAGTATCGCTGAAAACGGCGACGAGAAGAAAATCCGCAGCAATATCGACACCATTGTTAAAACGATCAAAAAGCACGGCGAACCTGTTGATATAGAAACGCTCCATGGCATGCTTACCTACGAAAGCCCGGCGCAAGTCCGCGCTCTCGCAAGCCTGTCGAAACAGCTCGCCAGCCTAAAAGACGTCTGGGGGCTCACGAAATGGCCGACCGTTAATCCGAAGAATATCCGCGACAAAATCTACGTTATCCTCGTAGGCAATGGCAAACCGTTGCATTTCTCGGAAATCGCTAAAGCGATTAAAACAAGCGATTTCAAGCGCAAGAATGTTACCACGCAAGCAATTCACAACGAGCTCATCAAAGATAAGCGTTTCGTGCTCATCGGCCGTGGCATTTACGCGCTGCAAGAATGGGGCTACTCGCGCGGCACGGTGTCAGAAATCATCGCAAATGTACTCAAAGACGCCGGCGAACCGCTGCACCGCGACGAAATCGTCAGGCGCGTACTCAAAAGCCGCCGCGTCAAAGAAACAACGATTCTCCTCAATCTGCAGAGCAAACCAGAATTCAAACGCGTCGCCAAAGCGACATACGCGCTCGTTGATGCCGCGTAGAAACACGCAAACAGGCTCGCTCTCTTAAAAAAACCGAGGCATAGTCATGCGGCGGACGAGACAAATTTTTTGACTTTGCCCGAGCAATTAAAGCAAGTAAAAAAAGCGCAAGCAGTACTCACTACGCAGATATTATGGTATAATATAAAAGAATATTATGTCATTTGTTTTGTCAGTCGTCAGCTTGCTTATGCAGTGGTACGTTTGGACGCCAATCGTACTCATTTTAGGGTATATGACCTGGCGCAATTACCGCAGTATTGACGCCGTGAAGAACATTGAAAGCGTCCTGTTGATGCTTGAAATTCCAAAAACAAACGACAAGTCAGAGCTCGCCGCCGAACAAATGTTTGCGAGCTTGCACGGTATTTTGCGCGATGCGCGCGAGCTCAAGGCGAATGGCGGATACCAAGAGCACCTCAGCTTTGAAATTGCCTCGGTTGGCGGACGCATTCAGTTCTACGTCTGGACGCCGAAAGCGCTGCAAAGCTTCGTTGAAGGGCAAATCTACGCTCAATACCCGCAAGTACAAATTCACACCGCCGAAGAAGATTACGTCACGCACGAGCGCCACCATACCGTCGTCTATACGTCAGAACTATCGCTAACTGATCGAGAATTCCTGCCGATTAAAACGTTCCAAAGCTTTGAAGTAGACCCGCTCGCCGGTATTACCGGCACGCTCGCCAAGCTTGAAGACACCGACGAGGAAATCTGGATTCAAATGCTCGTACGTCCGGTGCGCGACGACTGGCACAAAGCAGCAGACAGCTGGATTACATCAATCAAAACGGGCGGCTTTAATCTATTCGGACAAGGCGGCGGCGGACGATGGGCTGCCAGCTTGATTGAGGCATTGTGGGCGCCGCCAGAGCAGGGAACTGGCGCAGCGAAAGAATTATCCGAGCGCGATAAAACACGCATCTCCGAGGCTGAGAAAAAAGCCACAAAACTTGGCTATCAGGTAAAAATCCGCGTTGCCTATCTGGGAGAAAGCGTCAGCGATGCGCGTCTGCGTATGCAGGGGATTGTTGGCACATTTAAGCAATTTAATTCAACTAATCTCAACGGCTTCAAGATGACAAACGACAGTTTTGCCAAAGAAGCGCTTGCTAAATACAAAACGCGGTTGTTTGCCGACCGCGGCTATTTGATGAATATTGAGGAGGTTGCAAGCGTATTCCATTTGCCGCACACTAACGTTGAGACGCCGAACATCGTCTGGGCAAGCACCAAAACCGCCGAGCCGCCGGCAAAGCTGCCGGTTCTCACCGGCGATCCAGCGCAAGACGAAAACATTTCAGCATTTGGCATGACCAATTTCCGCGGCATCAACCACCAGTTTGGCATGCTGCGCTATGACCGCTCGCGCCACGTCTACATCATCGGGCAAACGGGAGCAGGGAAGTCAGGGTTGCTTGAACTATTTGCACTCAGCGACATTTTCCACGGGCAAGGTTATGCGATTATTGACCCGCACGGCGATTTCGCAATTAACAATATGCGTTTCATCCCAGGCTCGCGCCTGAAAGACATCGTCTATTTCAATCCAGCCGATACACAATTTCCGCTCGGTTTCAACCCGCTTGAAGTAACAAACCCTGAGCAAAAGAATAATATAAGTTCAGAAGTCATTGGCGTATTGAAGCGCATGTTTGGCGAAAGTTGGGGACCGCGCCTTGAATATATTTTGCGCTACACAATCCTCGCGCTTCTTGACCGCCCCGAAACTACGATGCTTGACATTACGCGCATGCTCACCGATAAAAAATTCCGCAAAGAAACGCTTAGCTACTGCCAAGACACCGTCGTGTTGCAATTTTGGAATGTTGAATTTGCTAGCTGGACGGATAAGTTCCAAGCAGAAGCAATCGCGCCGGTACTCAACAAAGTCGGCGCCTTTACCGCAAACCCGATCATCCGCAATATTATCGGCCAGCCGAAGTCAACATTTAACATCCGCCAAATCATGGACGAGGGTAAAATCCTCATCGTTAATTTAAGCAAAGGCTTGATCGGCGAAGACAACGCCGGCATCTTAGGCTCGTTCATCGTCACAAAAATTCAGCTCGCCGCTATGAGCCGCAGCGACATTCCCGACGTTAAAGATCGCCGCCCGTTCTACTTATATGTCGATGAGTTCCAGAATTTTGCCACCGACAGCTTTGCAACGATTTTGTCCGAGGCGCGCAAGTACGGACTCAACCTCACAGTTGCGAATCAATATATCAGCCAAATGCAGGACACGGTGCGCGACGCCGTCTTTGGCAACGTTGGTACAATGATTTCATTTCGCGTCTCTGCCGACGACAGCCCGATCCTCGCTAAACAATTTGAGCCGCAATTTGAACCAAACGATCTCCTGCAAATGCATAACCGCAATTTCATCATCAACATGGTGATCAATGGCGAAAAAGCGCCAGCGTTTAGCGCGAAAACGCTAAATCTGCCAACCTACCAAGACGACAATACGGGGCGGATCATCCAGTGGACGCGCGAGCATTATTCGCGCCAACGGTCCGAAATTGAAGCCGAAATCAACGAGCGTATGCTGCCGCCTGAGAATCTCACTGTCAAGCGCCCCGGTCCGGCCTACACGCCGCCAAAAACGCCCGAACAGCGCGCCGCCGATCGCGCCGCCCGCCAGCAAGCGCAAAACCAAACCCGGCCACAGCCAGCAGGGGAAGTGAACGTTTCGAAAAAGACGCTATCGCCAACCATTGAGTCTGGCGTATTGCAAATTGACCATGGGCGCGCCAAACCGTCAGCAAAGGCAGCCGCAAGCACTTCGTCTACGCCGGCAAAACCCACGCCAAGCAAGAGTGAATCTGAAAGCAATGACGCCGCCGCGAAACCAAAGCGCAAGCGGACGCGATCAAGACGGAAGAAAACTACCGCCGCAAAAAGCAGCGAATAACTTGCACGTTTAAGCGAGTTTGCAGTATAATAGCAGTGCAGTCCCTTAAGTAAGGATTGTATCAGTATCTGAATTGTTTTAGGTTTCTATAATAATTTAGCTGCTTAGGGTTTATGTTTCAGCATAAATTACGGTAAAGAATTCTATTGAGAATCTAAAGCAAAGCTCTAATCCGCCCTCCTCTTCATTGAGTTGGGTGGATTATCTTACTTGGTAGTGTTTACGCTTGGATTTTAGCAAAAATCATTGTATAATTTACACATGGAACTTTCAAAATACTCTCTTGGGCTTGATATTGGCACTAGCTCAGTCGGTTGGGCAGTAATTGATTTAGAAAAAGAACGAATTCATGATTTAGGCGTGCGGATTTTTGAACGACCAGAAGATCCGCAAAACGGCGACTCGCTCGCAAAACCGCGCCGCGATGCGCGCTCAGCTCGCCATCGGCTCAAGCGTCGCCGCCAGCGCTTAAACTATCTGAAGCGGTTCTTTGTCAATGAAAAAATTTTAACGCAGGCGCAGATCGCGGAAGTACTTGATCCAAAGTCGACATACAACAAACTGAATGTATACACGTTACGCGACAAAGCCCTCAACTACGAGCTTACCGCCGAAGAGCTGTTTAAGGTACTATATCAAATTAGCAAGCGGCGAGGCTTTAAGAGTAATCGTAAGGTTGTAGAAGAAACAGATAGCGAGGGTGGGCGCGTTAGCAAAGCATTGACAATAAATGAGCAGCTCTTGGCGGAAAAATGCTATAAAACCGTTGGTCAAGCGCTCGCACAAGATGAAAAATACACTGAACATAAACGCAACAAGCGCGACAGTTACACCAACAGTTTTGCACGAGCAGATTTTATCCACGAGTTAGAAGAAATTATAAAAGCTCAACGAAGTTATGCCCTAAAAAGCGTGAGCGATGAAGCCCTACGCAACCTCATTTATGGCGTTGACTCAGATGGCTTACTGACTAACCGCAATGCTATTATGTACCAACGCCCGTTTATGACAGAAGATCTAATCAAAAAGATGGTTGGCGAATGCACCTTTGAAAAAGGCGAGAAACGCGCGCCAAGAGCAAGCTATAGCTTTGAACTTTTCCGATTTGCGAATGACTTAACACACCTCGTTTTCATACCGAAAAGTACAAATAAGCACCAAGCAAAACGTGAGCAGCTTCAGTTAACGCTAAATCCAGAGCAAATCGCAGCCGTCGTTGCCGAAGCAAAAAAGACAGCAAAAATTACCTATAAAAAAGTTCGCCAGGTCGCTGGCATTAGCGAGGAATACGCTCCGGAATATGTTCGCGGAAAAATAAATAAAGACGACCCGTATGGCGAGAAAAACGAGTTTGGCAAGCTAAAAGCCTACCACGACATCAAAAAAGCGCTAAAAAGCACGCCCGAAGATTGGACGAAAGTTGATAATGAGTCGACGCTCAATGAAATCGCCTATATCCTAACGACTGAACGTGAGGATGCTGGAATTCTCAAAAAATTGAGCAGGCTGGCACTTTCAGACGAGGCAACGTATGCAATTCTTAAAATTAATCCAAAGAATTTTAGATCATTTGGACATCTATCTATCAAAGCTTTGCAAAAAATCACGCCATATATTTTGAATGGTTTGACCTATGATAAAGCGTGCGAAAAAGCTGGCTATGATTTCCGCAGAAAGTCTGCTAGCTTAGAACAAATCACCAACCCGGTCGTCAAACGGGCAATTTCACAAACCAATAAAGTCGTGCAAGCAGTAATTCGTAAATACGGTAAGCCGTATTTTATCAAGGTAGAGACCGCTCGAGATTTAGCAAAGAATTTCAAAGATCGCAAGGCGATTGAAAATGAAAATAAGGACAACCAAGCTTTCAACTCAGAGGTTAAAAAGATTATTGAACACGGCTACAACATAAATCCCAAGACTAAACGCGGCAAGAATTTACTTGAGTTTTTAAGAGAGAATAATGTGCCGCTTTCGCAAAATATTGACGCAAACGGGCAAATGATAACTAAGGTCAAACTCTATCGAGAACAGAACGGTAAATGTTTATACTCTGGGGATCCAATTGATTTTCAAGCCATGATCCACGATGACAACGCGTATCAAATCGACCATATCGTGCCATTTTCGCGTTCAAACAACGACGGCTTAACGAATAAAGTTTTAGTGAAAACTGAGGAGAACCAAGAGAAGGCGAATCGCACGCCGTTTGAGTATTTCGGCGGCGACGAAGCGCGCTGGAAACAATTTGCAGCGCGCGTCAACGCAACATACCAAACACGCGATGTCAAAACTAGCGATAAAGCAACGAACAGTGAAAACTATAAATTTAATGGTTACGCAATGCGTAAAAAGCAAAATCTCCTCATTGAGGAATATAAAAATGACAGCTGGAACGCGCGAGCATTGAATGATACACGCTATATTACGCGATTCGTACAGAATTACCTACGTCAGACAATCGATTTCGCTGAAGGAGATGACAAACAACGCGTATTCGCACCAAACGGCACAATAACTTCGTATTTACGCAAACGCTGGGGCTTAAACAAAGTGCGTGAAGAAAATGTGCTACATCACGCAGCCGATGCGGCAATCGTCGCGGCGATTGATCAACGCATTATTTATCGCGCTAATTTGTATGCCAAACGCGGCGAAATCACCGAATTTTTAGCGGCTGCCAAAACCATGGACGAGAAAACTGACAAGTTGACAGGTGAAATCCTTGATGATGACGAATTTATGAAAGCTCAGCACCGCAAGGACGCTTTGCAAGTGCTGTCAGACAAGCACTTCCCCGAGCCTTGGAGCGGTTTTCGCGATGAGGTAGATTTGCGCACTCGCAACATCAATAGAGAAAGTCTTCGCAAGAAACTTCAAGGCGCCCATCTTTACGACGAAGACTTTTTGTCTCAAATTAGACCCATATTCGTTTCACGAATGCCACGCCGAAAAGCAACCGCCCAAGCCCATAAAGAAACGATTCGCTCACCAAAAGTAAAAGATGGCGATCAAAGAACCGTACGCATGCCGCTTAACAAAGTCAAGATAAAAGATGTCGAAAATTCTGTTTTGAAAGAATCGGACACATGGCTATGCAATAAGCTCATTTCACTGTTAGAGATAAACGCTGACAACCCCGAAAAAGCATTTGCCGAGCCGGTCTATAAAAATGATAAGAAATTTGATAGACATGGAAAACCTCTCATGCCAGTCTCGACAATAAAAGTTTACTCAACGCAGCCATCCGGTTTCTTGATAAATAAAGGTAAGGCATTTGTCAACAACGGCTCAATGATCCGCCTGGATGTATATCAAAAACAAAATCAAAAAGGCAAAATTGAGCACTTTTTCGTGCCGGTTTATGCGCACCAGATTGGCAAAAATCAACCCATGCCAACAAAGATTCTGCCTGCGCCAAAAGGTTTTACTGATGTTGATGAAACGTTTACGAAAGTTTGTTCGCTATATCCAAATGATTACGTGCTATGTCGCTTCGGGGATAAGATCAAAGAAGGATACTATGTTAAATATAACATTAGCAATGGAGATCTTCAGGTAATTAATCAAACGTCAGCAGACAAGGATGCTTCAAACCTTATTCATATATCACCTCGTTCAGCAACCCTCATTAAGCGCTACGATATCTCAATCCTCGGCGATAACGCCCCGAGGTTATAATGGCCTGGCGTGTAATCAGTATTCAAAACCCAAGCCGCCTAAGCCTGCGCGACAACCAGCTTATCGTCACACAAAACGAAGAAGCAAGCCTGCCGATTGAGGACATTGACGCGCTGATTCTTGATAGCTACGGCATCACTACAACAGCGAACTTACTAACAGAACTTGCGGCAAACAGCACAACGGTCGTTATTTGCAACGAAAAGCATCTGCCAGCTAGCGTATTATTACCGTACTCACAACACTCTCGCCAAGCAAAAGTTTCACGCCAACAGCTAACCATGAGTCAACCATTGAAGAAGCAGCTCTGGCAGCGCATTGTTATGCAAAAAATCTCTAACCAGGCTGACGTACTTCAGCATTTTAGTCTGAACGATATACCATTGCGCCAATATACCGCCCAAGTGAGGTCAGGCGACAGCACTAACCGCGAGTCAATCGCCGCCCGCGCCTACTTTGACCAGCTACTTGATGACACCACGCGCCGCAAGCCAATCTGGCACAATGCGGCGCTTAATTATGGCTACGCGATGGTCCGCAGCCATATTGCCCGGCACATCGCCGCCCGCGGGCTAGTTGCCTCGCAAGGCATTTTCCACCATAGTGAGTTGAACAGCTTCAATCTAGCAGATGACTTAATTGAGCCGTACCGAGCAATCGTAGATCTATTCGTACTTGAGAAACTTGCGCCGCTCCATATTGGCGAACAAGACATAGGCCTCGCCAAGCAAGACCGCCAAGTGCTAGTTGACATATTAAATTATCATGTTATAATACAGAGCAAGAGGTTTACTCTGAAACATGCCGTCGAAAAAACGGTTGAAAGTTTCATCGAGAGCATAGGAGCAAAGGAGGCGAGTAAGCTTCTTTTACCAAAAATCAACGCCTCCTAGCAGGGAAGGGATGTCATATAACATCATGCGAGTGGCAGTTTTCTTTGATTTGCCAACCAATACCAAAGCTGAGCGCCGAGCAGCGACACAATTTCGCAAGTTTTTGCTTGACGACGGGTTTGATATGTTGCAATATAGTGTTTATACACGGTTATGTCCTAATCGCGATGTCGCCGAAAAACATATGATGCGCGTACAGCGCAACGCGCCCGATAGCGGCTCGGTGCGGTTATTATATTTAACCGAGCACCAATTCGCTAATATGTACGTAATTGTCGGCGAAAAAACTGTACAAGAACGAGCAATTCCAACCACGCAGCTGGCATTTTTCTAAACAAAATCCCTCTCATAACGGAGAGGGATTTAAGTAAGTATTATATCAATATCTAAATTGTTAGGGAACTATAACTAGTATTTCGTACCAAATTTTTGTTGCTTGATTATATCAATATCTAAATTGTTAGGGAACTATAACACATGCCGCCGCCTA
>JABCOJ020000038.1 GCA_013333675.2 Candidatus Saccharimonadota bacterium
CAATATCAGGAGCATTCCAGAACGTAAAAAACACTTTTGTATCACCGATAATATCACCAAGAGTGGATAGTAGTAGCATAGGCATGTAGCTATATACATGGACAACGTCATAGTTTTTTCTTAGCTCTTTTGCTATTGCCCGCGCAGGCTTACCGAAGCCTGCTAAACCTGTCATAAAATCTTTGTATTCAGGAATATGTATAATTTTGAAGTCAGGATAACCATTAACCTCACTTAAATATCGATTGTCTTCATCCACGCAGACAGTTACGTTATGACCTCTTTCTGCCATAAATCGCGCTATCAAGCATGTCGCTATACCACTGCCTGCTAAATCAGGATAAAATTGACCGGCTAAAATTAATATTTTCATAAGGATCCATATAACTTTCTAGAGACAGTATTTATTAGCCGGCTATAGTCAGAAGTAGCCCCAGGCTTGTCCCGTTTAAAAACGTGTAAATTCTTACCGAAAATGTAACCTATAGGCGAAAACTCACCGTACGCAACACTGCCAAGCGATGGTGATTTTATATAAACTACACAGCCTCCGCCGTCTTTCTTTATGTCTTCAAGTATATTCAATTGTTGCCTGTTTAATATGTTCCCGTCTTTGAAATTCCACCTACCATTCATGTCACTCTTAATAAGCTTTGGTTCACGCGGAGCATATAACTTCAAATAGTAAACACCTGGGCTGCTGACGCTTTTCACATTATAGTCTTCGCTACTTCCAATCGTCCCAAGCACCTTATTATTTGCGCCTCCTTTAGATAATTTTAATATATAATGAATCAACTCCAGCGGTATCCTATTCGATAAAATAGCATTATAGGTTTGATATAGCGTAGTACCCTGCCACCGCGGATTTATTTCCGTAACATACAGCCTGTATTCATTTTTTTCTCGTTTCACCAAGAAATCAACACCAACGATACCAGAATAACCATACTTCTTGTAAAGAATTTCGCCGATACTTTTTGCAATCTCCATATACAAACTATTAACGGCCTTCGGCCAATTAATCCCCCAGTCATTACCAACACTACAATAAGTACCGTTACTACGACAATCTGCGTCAAGCACTTTGTGAGATAGCGGATCTACAAACACCATACATTCTGCACCCCTTGGAACGATACATAGCGATCCATTGGCAGAATAGGCATTTGCAATTTCAGTACTTACTTTTACTCTCATACCTTTAGGCAGAATCTTTTGAACCCTATTAAAATCACTTTGGTTGCTAATTTTATATGTTCCACCACCAGCAGCAGACACCGCCTCCTGAACGAAAAAAGATTCTCCCGCTTCGGCGTTAAATAATTTTTGAATATAATGATAATTCTTATCTAGCGACATGTTCTTTGATTCTGCTAAAATGCGGTAGCCTAATTTTGACTCAATCCCAGAAAGTATATCTTCAAGTAGAGTCTTATTCTCTAGGTCAATATATTTATCAAAATCGTCCACGGGTGATGTTATCGTAAATTTCTCCCACGCACTCCTCTTTTTGATATAATCAGACAGGGGTTTGTTCGGCGAAGACGCCAATATAGCCACCCTAAGGTCATCTCGGATAACCCTATCCACTTCATCGAAAATGCGATCATCTACTACGCTAAATATTCCATCAAAACTCTTTGAGCTAATTTTAGGCGGAGTTAATATTTTAGAGTTTTTAAACTTACGTCCTAGATCATTATGAGTATGCACTACAGTGAAATCGTCTTCACAAACTATACCCAGGTCGATAAGATTATCACAGTGGTCACGCCGCGCAGATACAAGCCACAGTTCGTCATATGCCGAGAATGACTCTCTACACATAGATATAATAGTATCTGTATTCATGAAAATATTATACAATAATAAAGGTATTTATCAAATTTTATAATCACACTCTTAAATTTTCGGACGAAGTGAGCTTTTAACATAACTCTAAAACTGCCGCAAAAAATCCAACTTCCCACTCTCAAAATGCCGTACGTCCTCAATGCCGTAGCGCATCATGACCAGGCGGTCAATGCCGCAGCCGAACGCAAAGCCGGTGTACTCGTCCGGGTTGATATCAGCGGCGCTTAGGACGTTCGGGTGAATCATGCCGCAACCTAATAATTCGATCCAGCCTTCGCCGGAGCAAACTTTACACAACGGATCTTTACCCTCGCAAAACGGGCAGCTCAAAGCAAATTCAAAGCTTGGCTCAGTAAATGGAAAATAGAATGGATTGACGCGTACGTCAAGTTTTTTACCGTAATATTCCTGTAAAAATGCCTGCAGCGTGGCGATCAAATTACCGACAGTGACGCCCTTGCCAACATAGACGCCCTCAACTTGATAAAACGTATGTTCGTGCCGCGCATCCAGATCTTCGTTACGGAAGACGCGGTCGGGGACGATAGCAGCAATGGCTTCGCCTCGCTCTAGCTGCGCGCGATATTTTTGCAAGACGCGGTTTTGCATCGTGCTGGTATGAGCTGGCGCAATCAAACGGTCGCCGTTTACGTCTGTCTGTTCGGTCATAAATGTATCGTAATCGTCGCGTGCCGGGTGTCCTTTCGGGAAATTCAAACTTTCGAACATATGGAACTGATCGTCGATTTCGCGCGACTCTTCGACACAGTAGCCCATGCGGTTAAATATACCGCTGATGCGTTCAATCTCAGCGCTTAAAGGGTGTATCGTACCCTGATCGCTTGGCAAGAGCGGCGGAATGTCAGTATTAACATCCATCGGCGCAGTAACATCAATCGGCGGCAAATCAACTTTCTCTAATTCCGCCTGGCGCGCCGACACTGCTAGTTCAAGCGCCTGCTTCAGCTCGTTGACACGCTTGCCAAAACTGCCGCGCTCGTCAGATGGCAGCGTTTTGATATGCTCGTACAGCGCTTTTAGCTCTGGCGCACGCAAAACTTCGCGCGGCGCATTTGAGGCGAGCGCTCGGTCGGTCAGGGTCTTTGCAATCGTTTCTATATCCATACGCTACCTACCGGCTCACCAAATACACGAAATATCCAAACACGCCAGCTGCCATCAAACCGACGAGTATCCACGCCGGCGCTAATGTCGTCGTTAATTTCGTACCCCGCAAATATGCTGTATCGTCCACGCCGTCGCGCTCGCGGTAATAACTATCGTCATCGCCGTCTGACGTTTGCTTTGATTTCGCCTCAGCTTTGGCGCGCAGTTCCGCCGCGATTCGCTGCTGCAGTTCGCTTCGCCCTTCGTGTTGTTCTAGATATCGTCCCATGCACGTATTATACCACTCTATCTCTATAGCGCACAGATGAGCGCATGTGGTATACTTATCATATATTTCAGTAAAGGAGGGATATACATGGCTACTAGAAAAGCCGCTTCTACCAAAAAAGCGACCGCCAAAAAGCCGGCCGCAGCCAAGGCAAGTAAAACGACTGTGCGCACTGTAAGCACAAGCGCTCCCAAAAAGAAAGCGCCTGCCGTGAATACAGAGCCAGTCGTCACCGTTGCTAAGCGTGAAAAAACAACCACGCTGCCGAAAAATATTATCAACGTTATTTTTGCCGAGCTGGTCGGCACGTTTATTTTGACGCTCGTCGCGTTAACATCGTTTAACGATGGCAGCATCGGCGCAATCGCGATTGGTTTTGCGCTCAGCATTATCGTTATGACGGTCGGCGCCGTATCAGGCGCGCATGTCAACCCGGCAGTAACGCTCGGTTTGTGGTCGGTTCGTAAATTAAAGCCAATTCTACTACCATTCTACTGGGGGTCGCAGTTCCTCGGCGCGATGCTGGCTGTCATTCTGACAAACACAATCGCGCACAATTCTATCAACTTTAGTTTTGACAACTTTACCAGCATGGACTGGTCAATTTTCGGCATTGAGCTAGTCGGTACGGCAGTATTCTTGTTCGCGCTGACCGCCGCAGTCACCCGCGAGCAACTGAGCGTAGGGTTGCGCGCGCTAACAATTGGTTTGGCGCTCACCGTCGGGTTGCTTAGCTCAAACTATTTGTTAAATAAAACGAAAACGCAAGCGGTCGCCGACTACCAAAAGGCTTCGCAGTCAGCGAACAGTAGCAAAGATGTTGAAATTCCGCATTCAGCATACGTCAAAAGCGCGAGCCTAAACCCAGCTATTGCGCTCGCGATGACCGATCACACGAAAGCCGAATTGACAAACAGTTCCGCGTCGGCAGGCGAAGTCAGCAAATCACGCTTTACGCTTGAATCGCTGCTTGGCGCATTGATTGGCGCGATGGTCGGCAGTAATTTATACTTGCTCATTGCAAACAGCAAAAAGAACGACTAGCCGCCACATTACTTTATTACAAATCCCTTCGCTTAGCCGGAGGGATTTTTATTTTTATCAATCACGCACACTCGGGCGATCAATCAACAGCGGCTCAACCGCCGTGTCGCGTCCGGTAATCTTCACGACATCCTTATCGACTTTGCCGAATTCTTTATATGCATTGTTGTAATGATTCACCGTCGTACCAAGCGAGTTGCCGAGCTTATTCATATACTCGTCGTACTTCGCAATATGCTGTCCTAATTTACCGACACGCACTTGAATATCCTTTGCCTGCTCTTCAATTTGCAAACTGCGCAAACCCTGCAATACTGTTTGCAAATATGCCATGAAACTCGTCGGGCTAACAATGATAACATGCTTATCGCGAAACGCGTATTCAATCAAATCACGCGAGCTGCCGCCACTACCGACGTTATTAATCAACAAATCATAATACAGCGATTCGCTCGGGATGAACATAAACGCAAAATCCATCGTACGCTCGCCCGGGCGGATATATTTGCTCGTTTCGTCAATGCGCCCTTTCAAATCGGCCTTTACTTTCGTAAGTAATTGTTCGCGCTCTTTGCTGCTGGCGTTAATCATACGGTTGTAATTTTCCAAACTAAACTTGCTGTCAATCGGCAAAATCCGCCCTTTGTCAAGCAAAATCACTGCGTCAACAATTTCGCCGTCCTTAAACTTATACTGCGTCTGATACTGCCCGGGCGCAAGCACATTTTCGAGCACGCTTGATAAATAATATTCGCCAAATACGCCGCGCTGCTTTGGATTTTGCAAAACATTCTGCAGCGTCTTCAAATCAGTCGCCACATCGACGACGCGCTTGTTTGTTTCGTCTAATTTCGTCAGGCGCTGCGTGACGTCTGCGACTAATTTCGCGCTTTCACTCAGCTGCTTTTGCACCGATTGCTGCGTTGCGAGCTGCGAACGCTCTAGCTTGTCGCCCATGGTCTGCTGCAGCGCCGCAATTGACCGCGACAGCTCCACGACATCGCTCTTTACTAATTCAACCGCACTTTGCTGCGTGAGTTTGTTAATCTTTTGCGCCAGAATTATTAAGCCGCACGCCAAGCCGACAATGACAATGATAGGCAAAACAATAAGAATAAGTTCCATGACCTTATTATAGCACTCAAGGCTATAATACGATGATGCAGCGGATAATCACCGCGATCACAATCGCCGCCACTGCCGACAGAATAAACGAACGAATGCGCGCAATCCACGCGAACAAACTGTACGCCAAAGCGCCGACCGCTATCATGCCGGCAAGCGCCCAATACCACGGCAGTACTGCCACAATCGACTGGATGCCCCACAGCGCCAAAATCGCCGCGAGAATAATCAATAGCGGACGATACACGCGAATATGAGCCAGCACTACCACGGCAACAAACGACGCAATAAATGCTGTTGTGATCGCCGCATACGTTGCCGCCTGCCCGCACGCTGTGTTCGCCTGATCGCGGCACAGCACCGCTTGGAATATATACGTATGGAACAACACGTACAAACCAACGCTCAACGCGCCTATCACTGCGCCAATCGCACCGATTCGCGCCAACTCGCGCCACGTCATCGGCACAAGGTTTGATCTCGTTTCGCTCGCCGTTTCATTCATTACTATATTGCTCCGCTCGGTTAACTTTATGCTATTTTACTACATTTTTGCGTATTTTACTAGATCTATTCATAATTTTATCAACGCCGTACCACAACGACCCGATGCACGCAATGATTACACCACCCGCTACATCAAGCGGCGTATGCACAAGCGCCGCCACGCGCCCCACGCTAATTATCGCCGCTAAAACGACCAACGTTATCCCAAGCCGGCGATTACGCGTACCATACCAAACAGCGAGCGCTAAAAACATCGTGAAAAGCGCGTGATCCGACGGAAACCCTGGATTATTCAAATACGCCGCACCCGGCTCCGCGCCGATCAGTTCGAATGGGCGCAGTTGTTCGGGCTGCCATAATAGCCCCGCTACCTTTGCCAACGTATACGCCGTCGCGCCCGCCATCAAAATATAACAATACCGCGCATACCGCAACCGGTTCGGCACGCGCCAAACAAGCGCATAGAACGATACAAGCACGACCGGAACCATCAGCCAATCAGCAACAAAGCGGACGAACAACTGCATGGCTATAGTATAGCGCGCTTACGAACGTTTTGCCACTACGCCCGCAGCTTGCGTGGCGCGCTTGCCGAGCGTGCGGCAAAACGGCTCGACAAGAACGCGAACCATTTCTCCGAGAAAAGAATTTTCCTTCCCGCGGGACTGATTTCTTTTCACCGATCGCGCTTTCTCCTGCTGTAATTTATTTTGATGCATTTTCTGCCGCGCGCGCACGTTTGCCTGCTGCTCGCGCTGGCGCTTGAGCTGCAAATCGCGCTGCTGTTCGGCGCGGCGCTTTTTTTCTGCTGCGATTCGTTCTAATTGCTTTTGTTTCTCTATGTTCTGCTTCTGCGATGGCACGCGGTGCAAATCAGTCGCGAAAACCATGTTTCGCGAATTATCGTTAAACTGTTCTTTCGTGCTCGGTAAATATTCCCCGCCGCCTGAATCGCTCTCCATATGCTCAACGACCGCTTGGCAATTATCATCGTTCACGATATCTGGGCGTTTCAAGCGTGCCGCCTGGCATAAATTAACGAGCGGGCAGGCCGCGCATTTCCCCATATTCACCGCCACCCGCGGATTAACCCGCGGACGCTTCTTTGTCTCCATTTTCTCAAAGCTTTGTTTCATTCAAAAAATGTCTCCGTGCTAATACTGCCGCCATCCACGTCGCGCTCGACCAACCCGCGCCACATATCACGCACAAAGTCCGCAGATCCGCAGACCAAATACGCGACTTCATTTGGCACCGCGCTCACGCATTGGTCTAGGTCGATCCGACCCTTTTTCATACTCGCCGGCACGTCGTGCTGCCTCGTAATGTAATGGTAGATCTTCACGCTGCGGTGTGCTGACTGGCACGCGTCCAGATCGTCAAAAAACGGAATAGAATCGACCGTTTTATTGCTAAAAAAGAGCTGTACCCGCCGGCTTGTATTGCAGCGTAATTCGTCTTTTACCACACTCCATATCGGGGCAAGCCCACAGCCTGCGCTGATACACGCCAGCGGTTTCGTCGTCTGCGGATTAAATGTCCCGTATGCTTCGGAAATCATGAACGAATCACCCTCGCGGAGCGCATGCAATCGCCCAGAATACTCACCAACCTTTTTTACCGTAATGCTCAGTAATTTTTCATACGGCGCACTCGACAAGCTATACGCTTTGCCTTCCGGCGTACTGCTTTGTTCGAAAAATACCGTGATGTACTGTCCCGCTATATAATGAAAATCCCGCCCCGGCACCGTGAAAAAAATCGTCGCTATGTCGTCTGTTTCGCGCCGAACGCGTAAAACCTTTGCCGTTAGCCACTCCATCAGCGCACCACGCATTCCGCCACGTGCCGCAGCATAATTTGTTTCGCTTGTTCCATTTCGTCCGGCGAAAAACTCACGCGGTCGCGAAACTGCGGACTAACAAGCGTCGGACCAGTCAAAAAATATTGCAATGCAAACCGCTGCGCGCCATCTACTAGTTCGCCGACCGCCTCGAAATCATCAACCTCCAACTGTCCTTTCACGATCGTCGTCCGAAATTCATGATCAATTGTTTTTATCAGCCGGATTGATTCTTTGATCGCATCCAGATTCACTGGTCGAGCAGCGATTTGCGAATACTTGCTCAGCGGACCTTTTATATCCATCGCGATAAAATCAACCAAACCTTCCGCCAGAATATCGCGCAGCATATCCGGATGCGTGCCATTTGTATCTAACTTCACCCGAAATCCCATATTCTTGCAGTGACGTATTAAATCCGGCAGATCATCGTGCATCGTCGGCTCGCCGCCGCTAATAAATACGCCGTCTAGTTTGCCGCGCCGCGATTCCAAAAACTCAAAAATCTCATCTTCGGGAATACCGCCCGCATATTGCTCTGGCAACACTAACTCGGGATTATGGCAGTAGCCGCAGCGCATATTGCAGCCAACGGTGAACAATCCCGCTACTACATAGCCTGGGTCGTCTACTGTGCTAAATTTCTGTACGCCACCGATTACCATTTCCGCTACCTGTATAGCGTCTCGGAATGCGGTAACTAAACCGTATTCCGAGACACCGCCTCTCCTACTTTTTTACTACTTCAACCACCTTATCATAGTGTTCGCGCATCGCAAACTCAGCCTGCTTACCCTTGTTCCATTGCTCGACCGGGCGCAAGAAACCAACCACGCGCGAATATACTTCGCATGGCTCGTTACACTTCGGGCAATGCGCCTGCTCGCCAAGCAAGTATCCGTGATTTCGGCAAATACTGAAACTTGGGCTAAAGGTAAAATACGGCAAACGGTAATTATCGCAAATCTTCTTCACGAGCCCTTTAAGCGTTTTTGCATTTGCCATGCGCTCGCCCAAGAAGAAGTGAATCACCGTGCCACCTGTGTACTTCGTTTGCAACTCATCCTGCAAATCAAGTAGTTCAAACAGGTCGTCAGTATAATTAACCGGTAAATGCGTCGAGTTAGTATAGAACGGATGCTCAACCGCCGCACCGATACCGTTCGCAAAATGCGCCGTTTCTGGAAAGTCCGCTTTATCAATTCGCGCCAAACGGTACGTCGTGCCTTCAGCTGGCGTCGCTTCCAAATTATAGTTATTACCCGTCTCTTTCTGAAATTCAACCAAACGATTGCGCATATAATCAAGCGTGCGCTCCGCAAATTCTCTGCCCGTATCGCTGCCAATGTCCGCGCCGAGTAAATTCAGCGCCGCCTCATTCATGCCGATCAGCCCAATTGTCGAGAAGTGGTTTTTCCAATATACGCCGAACCGCTTCTTGATATCACGCAGATAGAATTTCGTATACGGATAAAGATTCTTGTCGGTCAGAACTTCCAGCGTTTTGCGTTTCACTTCAAGCGATTCCTTCGCCTTCTCCATCAGATAATCAAGACCCTTGCGAAATTCTGCTTCATCTTTTGATTTCAGCGCCAAGCGCGGCAAATTAATCGTCACCACGCCAACCGAACCGGTCATCGGATTGCTGCCAAACAATCCGCCGCCACGATATTCTAACTGGCGATTATCAATGCGCAGGCGGCAGCACATACTGCGCGCGTCCTCCGGGCTCATATCGCTATTGACGAAATTGCTAAAGTATGGAATGCCATACTTTGCGCTTGCTTCCCACAAATTCTCAATCACTGGATTATCCCAGTTAAAGTCCTTCGTGATATTGTAGGTTGGAATCGGGAACGTGAACACGCGCCCGCTTGCGTCGCCTTCGGTCAAAACCTCAAGCAGCGCGCGGTTAAACATATTCATCTCTTCTTGGTGATCGCCGTAATTCGTGTCTTGCAATTCGCCGCCGATCACCACAGGCTGCCCCTGCATATAGCTTGGGCACTCCAGATCAAGCGTAATGTTTGTAAACGGCGTCTGAAAACCAACGCGCGTCGGCACATTCACATTAAACACGAATTCCTGCAGTGACTGCTTCACCTCGTCGTACGACAACTTGTCGTATTTGATAAATGGCGCAAGCAGCGTATCAAAGTTACTAAATGCTTGCGCGCCTGCCGCCTCGCCTTGCAGCGTATAGAAAAAGTTGACAACTTGCCCGAGAATCGCGCGAAAGTGTTTCGCCGGTTTACTGGAAATCTTGTTTTGCACACCTGTGAATCCGCTGCGCAGCAAATCCTGCAAATCCCAGCCCACACAGTACACGCTCAGCAAATTCAAATCGTGAATATGCATATCGCCCGAGCGGTGCAGCCGGCCGATTTCCGGTGTATAAACCTTATTAAGCCAATATGTTTTACTAACTTCGCTCGCGATATAGTTGTTTAAGCCTTGCAAACTATACCCCATATTTGAATTTTCGTTCACGCGCCAGTCAAGCCGCGATAAGTACTGATCCATCAAGTCGAGGTGCGCCGCATCGGTAATTTCGCGCAGTTTCTTGTGCTGATCGCGATAAATAATATATGCTTTGGCAGTTTTCTTGTAGCGGCTGCTGAGCAGAACTTCTTCGACAATATCTTGAATTTGCTCGACACCCGGCACTTTTTCCGTCAACTCTTTTTCGGCGCGCGCCAATACTTTTTTCGTCAGCTTGTCTGCTTCGGCTTCTGCAAACTCGCCCGTCTCAAGTCCAGCGCGTTCAATCGCCGACATAATCTTGCGGTCGTTGAATTTGACCTTTCGACCGTCGCGTTTTTTGATGCAGTTATACATACCCCTCCTTGTATAATTTTGAGCGCACAAAACGAAACACCAACGACGTCAGCGCGCTCCTACTTATTATTTGTTTATTATAATACCGCCGATCGCCCTCCAGAGATACAGCGAAACGCTATATATAGCGTATGTATTTCATGATAGTATACTATATATGCTTATGTCAATTCTTGAAATTAATAATTTTAGTAGCATAACACTAGCGGTAGCGTCCCATTCATGTTTATATACGCTATTTATGCCGTTAATGCACGAAAAATC
>JABCOJ020000039.1 GCA_013333675.2 Candidatus Saccharimonadota bacterium
ACCGACCGCGCCGCAGCGATTGAGATATTGACGAAACAAGGCTTGTCGCCGCTTGATATTAGCCAGCAAAAAGAGGGTGCGGCGCGCGGATTTAGCGCATTCGGTGGCAAAAAAGTCAAAAATGACGACATTGTCATGTTCACGCGGCAGCTAAGCGCGATGATTTCCGCCGGCGTTCCATTGCTACGCGGCTTATCGTCGCAATATAAGCATACCGACAGCGAAGCGCTCAAAACGGTACTCGGCGGCGTTATCAAAGACGTCGAAAGCGGCGCGCCGCTCGCCGATGCGCTCGCGAAATATCCAGCAGTCTTTAACGATGTTTACGTCAACATGGTGCGCGCCGGCGAGGCGGGCGGTATTCTCGACGACATTTTGAAACGCCTTGCCTTGCAGCAAGAAAAAAATGCTAGCATGCGCAAGAAAATCAAAAGTGCAATGACATATCCAATTGTTCTGCTCGTCATTGCAATTACCGCGTTCCTGGGCATGATGATTTTCGTCATTCCGCAAATCGGTAAAATGATGCAGGATCTAGGCGGCCCCGACCAGCAGCTGCCAGCGATCACGCAAGTAATGCTCGCTATCAGCGACGTCATGGTGAAATACGGGCTGTTTATTCTGCCGGTTGTTGTTGCTGGGGTTGTGTTTTTACTGCGCTGGCTCAAAACACCGAAAGGCCGCCATATTTTTCACCGCGTCGTGCTAAAAATTCCTGCCGTCGGCGGCATCGTGAAAAAGGTCGCCGTCGCGCGGTTTGCGCGCACATTTTCGGCGCTCATGGGGTCGGGCGCAGCTGTACTGGAAGCGCTTGAAGTCACGGCGCGCGCTGTCGGCAACGTCGTATACGAGGACATGCTGCGCGATGCCGCTAAACAAGTCGAGAACGGCAAACAATTATCAACCGTCATTGAAAAAAGCGACTTGTTCCCGCCGATTGTCGCACAAATGCTCTCCGTCGGCGAAGAAACCGGCCAGACCGACGTCGTACTCGTCAAAGTCGCTGATTTTTACGAAGAAGAAGTCGACGTCGCGATTGACGGCATCAGTTCAATCATTGAGCCGGTCATGATCGTTATTATGGGCGGCGTGATCGGACTTGTCGCCGTCAGCGTTATGGCGCCGATCGCCGGACTGGCATCAAGCGTGAAAAGTTAAAAAATCATACCGCTTATGTTATACTAGATCAAAAGAGCAGATAACCGAATATGCCACATTTATTTTATAAAAATAAACCGCTGATCGGTCTGGATGTAAGCCAGACTGGTATTAAGGTAATGTCAATCAACCAAAAACGGTCGCTTATTCAAGGCTACGGCTCGCTTGATCTTGATCCCGCCAAAACGCAAACGTCGCTAGACGACGAGAATGATAATTATCTGCTTGATAGCTTACGCTCGCTGCTTGAACAAAACATCGTTGGTAGTATGCTGTCAGATCATGCTGTCGTCGGCATCCCAACAAGCCGTACATTTTCGCGTGCCTTCAGTGTGCCAACCGATGATGAATCGCATATCAAAGGTGCGGTACAAATTGAAGTTGAACGCTACATTCCGATGCCCGCCGATTCACTCTACATTGATTACCAAATCGTCAAAAAAACCAAAGAAAAAATTATCGTCGTGCTCGCTGCCGCACAGAAATCAGTTGTTGATAGCGTACTAAAAACCGTACGCGACGCCGGGCTGTTGCCGGTCGCAATTGAACCAAGTATCAACGCAACTGCGCGCGTTCTCACTTCGACCGAAGAAGGACACTTAGCGACGCTCATCGTTGATATCGGTACGACCAGCACCGATATCGCCGTGCTTGACGAAGGCGCGATTCGTATCACCGGATCGGCAAGCGTTGGTGGCAACTCGTTCACGCTTGATATCTCATCGAAGCTTGGTATTTCGCTCGAAAAAGCTCATCAGTACAAAGTCTTGAACGGTTTATCGTCCGGTCCGCAGCGCGAGAAAATCGAAACCGCGCTGACGCCCAGCCTCAAGAAAATCGCCAATGAAATGCGCAAGGTGATCCGCTACTATAGCGAGCGCCTCGTCGACGAGCGCACGATTGAGCAAATCGTCATCGTCGGCGGCGGCGCAAACGTACCTGGTATCGGCGATTTCTTTACAAACGAACTTGTCATGCCGGCGCGCGTCGCTAGCCCGTGGCAGAACTTCGATTTCGGTAATTTGCAAAAGCCGAACCGCCAGTTCCGCCCGCGCTACATCGCAGTCGCCGGACTTGCTAGCGTATCGCCCGCGGAGGTGTGGGAATGATCAATTTACTGCCGCCTAACGATCGCCGCCAGCTCGCGGCAGCGCGGACGAACACGCTGCTTGTGCGCTACGTCGTCATTTTGCCGATTCTAATCATCGCAATGCTCGCCGAGATGGGCGCCGTGTACTTTTTCATGAACTCTATACAAACGAATAACCAGCGTATCATCGCCGAGAATGAAACGCAAGCAGCACGCTACGCCGATGTTAAGAAGAAAGGTAGCGAGTACAAAAAGAACCTGCTCGTCGCAAAATCAATTCTCGATACGCAATTCCCATACACCGCAGTCCTGACCGCTATCGCGCAGGCGCTGCCTGAAGGCGCGTCGATTGAGCAAATTGCTATTGATGCGCAAAAGCTCAACACGCCAAGCGAAATCAAAATGCGCGTACAATCGTATCAGCAGGCCGTCGACGTCAAAAATATTCTGCAAAAAATCAAAGTTAATTCAAAATTACTCTTTTCCGACGCAAAAATCCAAGTTGCAAATTACGGCGATTACTACGAGGCAACGTACAACGTCACGTTTTCAAAGGAGATTTTACCGTGAAATCGAAACAACGTACCCTAACGCCATCAATCGCGAGAGCTATTTTAGCAGGCGCATTGCTGCTGATGGCTGCCGCCGGAATCGGCATATTTATATTTGGCCAGCAACAATTGAGCACCGTTGCCGAAGAAACGCGCAAGTCAACGACCGACGCTGAATCATCGTCAAACGACTTACAGGCCTTGACGACGCTCAAAAACCGGCTCAAAGAACAGAATAAAGATGTTGAGCGCGCCGCAAAAATCGTTTCTATCACTAAAAATTACAATTACCAGGATCAAGTCGTGCAGGATTTCGTCAACTATGCAAACGCGTCTGGCGTCGTTATCAAATCAATTGACTTTTCGGCGAACAACACCAGCACAAGCGGCACAGCAAGCAGCTCAAGCAGCTCGACTAGCGCGGCAACAGCAGTCAAAGCGCCAAACGGCACGAAATCAATCTCTGCAACAATCACGCTGAATACGCCTGTCGCATACGATAACCTGCGCGACTTCATTTATCGTATCGAAAAAAATTTGTTCCAGATGCAAATCAGCAATTTGACGCTATCGTCCAACAAAGACACGGGCGGTGTCGTCGTCGATGCATTAACTGTAACCGCTTACGTGAGGTAATTGTATGGAAGTTTCTGTCGCATTCGCACTCGCCGCCAAAAAAATCGGGCAATTTATACACCGCTACCACGTGTTATTGTTCGCCGTGCTCGCTATCGGCGGATTATCGTTTGCAACCTTTTCGCTTTATCAACTCATCTCTCAGCCCGCCGAAGAAGCTACGCAGAGCACATCTGCCAGCTTCGACACGAAAACAGCTGCGCGCCTGCGCAAACTTCACTCGTCCGACCAGCCTGCCGCGCCAAACCTACCGCCAGGACGGACTAATCCGTTTTAGCCTTATGATTATCCTCGGATCAAACCTCAGCCACGCACCCGTCGTCAGCATTCAGACGAGCGGCGAAGTTGCCCGCACGGAGCGCGCAATTATCGATCCGGCCGACCTGCGCGTACTCGCCTACTCTGTGACGGGCGCATTGCTGCCGAAGATGCCGCAGCTGATGCGTATCGCCGACGTGCGCGATCTGAGCAGCATGGGATTTATTGTTGATTCGATTGATGAATTTATTGCGCCAGACGACGTCGTAAGTCTACAGAAGATTTACGATTTGCAATTTGACTTGCTCGGTATGCGCGTGGTTGATCAGCGGCGGCATAAGCTCGGCAAAATCATCGACTTTACTATCGACACAAATACGTTTTTGGTGCAGCAGCTTACCGTCAAGCGACCGCTGTTTCGCAGCCTAAACGACACGGAATTACTCGTGCACCGCTCGCAGATTATCGAGATCAACAACGACGAAATCGTCGTGCATAGCGAGACCAAAGCGCCCGAACCCGAGCTGCACGAAGTGGTCGGCAGCTACGTCAATCCGTTCCGCAAGGCGAATCCCGCTAAGCAGCCGATCAATGAGAAAGAATAAAAATTGTCAGACTAAGAAGTTAAACGTCATTATTCTGCAGCGCTTGCTTGATGTCGTCGTAGTCGAAACCTTGCCGCGCCAAATACGCAGCAAGTTTTTGCTCGTCCGGATAACGGCGGCGTTTCTTAGCGATAATTTTAGCAAGTTCTTGCAAATCACTGCGATCCGATTCGGCAAGGACACGATCAATAAGTATGCGATCAACGCCTTTAGCAGCAAGCTCGCTTGATAACTTTCGCTTCGACGTACCTTTTATGATATTACGATTTTCAACCCACCAGCGCGCAAATTCTTCATCGTCGACATAACCTTTTTCGCGTAGCCGCACCAAAACGCGGTCAGCTACAGATCGATCGACGTCAGAGTGCTCTTTTATTTGCCCGGTACGCCGTGATTTGTAGCGCCGCGCTACCGTTTTTCGCTGTAGATAATCACGCACTTCGTGCACCGAATGCGGTCTGGCGAGGCAATACTCAAGCGTGCGCGCATACAATTTACCGAACTGGCTTTCGGCTTCTAACTCCGCCAATTCCGCCGCCGTGACGCACCGCCCAACTTTCACGCCTAGATCCGTTACCTGCGAAATATTCAGGCTAAACCGGTATTTCCCGTCGACCGAAACATTCACGCGGTTAGGATTGCGGGTTTGAGTGGATAGTGCGGTGATTTTATGCGTTTTTGGCGGGTCATGCTCCATAGTGTTTATTGTAGCATTTTCGAAAAACGGCGATAGCCAAACCTCAAACTGCAGTGCTTGTTTTTGGCAGCATAGACTTTAAGCTGACGCGAAAAATTTGACTTTTTGTTCAAATATCGATATATATCAGCTTTTGCTCAAAGTTTTTGTCTTAGGGCGGAAGTCGCCCTTTAGCTTTGAGTAGGCTTCTCTTGAGAGGAGAGTATTGTGGTTAAATTCACAGGCGAAGACCAGGAAGATCTATTGTACTTTCTTCCATTCTTTATACTTATGACAGTCGATCTGGTGGCTATGGTAGTCTTCAGAACATCAATCTATACAGCCGCCGCATGCGGATTTGGCGCAGCGACTATAGCTCTCGCCATCTGTATAACCCTCCTAAGGAGGTGGCGAGACAGAGATCCTGTCCTATACTTTTTGCTACTATCTGTCGGAACGGTAGCTCTCTCCTGCCTGGGCTTAGCTGTTTAACGCAGCAAACCCCGTCAGAAAATAGCTCGCCAAGCGCGACTCAATCCGATTGAGAATCTGCAACCTATGCACGATTCTCTCGGGTTGAAAAACTCGCGTTCAGCTTGAGCTTCATTCTGGCGGGCTATTTTCTTTCACTTTAACTACACTACACCACGAGCTGAATCGCAAACAAGCTTACCGTAAATCCCGCAAAGAACGCCGCCTGACCGATCAGCGTGATCCAGCTGCGCGCTGGTTTGTGCAGTAAAAACACGCCTAGCGCTACAGCCTGCAAAATGATGACTGGGATAATTATCACGCCGACACTGGTGCCAAATTGCCGCACCAAACAAACCTCGATGATCAGCATAATCGGCGCGCTGCCCCAAGCGACAAAGTTATGTATCCGTTTACTATGCTGGCTACCAGCATGCGACACCAAGCCCATTACCGCAAAAGCTCCGCTCATCAGCCACAAAATTACACTTAGATGGATCGGCAAAGCGATATTTATCGACCACAGCGCCAGCAGCCCGCCAACACACGGCAGCAACACCCTGCCGATTCGCACGGTTTGAGGCGAGCTGGCGATGTGGATGCTGAGGGTTTTGCTGTAATTTATCGGTCTAAGCCATAATACAGCCGTCAGCAAAACCGCTTCGCACAGGGTCATGAGAATTAGATAAAGCATGATGAATTGCTATCAGACATGCCGCCCAAGCGAACGGCGCTAGGCTTGTTCCGCCTCCTTCACCTTCTCTCGCACCTTGCTATCGACTTCGGCTAAGATGTCTGGATGTTCTTTTAGGTATTTTTTGGCCTGTTCACGACCTTGCCCGATTTTTGCGTCGTTGTAATCAAACCACGCGCCAGCTTTACCAACTACGCCGTATTGTACCGCCAGATCAAGCACATCACCAGTTTTTGAAATACCCTCATTATACATGATGTCAAATTCTGCCACGCGGAACGGCGGCGCGATTTTGTTCTTCACAATCTTCACGCGCGTACGGTTACCGATGACGTTATCGCCCTCTTTGATTTGTCCAATCCGGCGAATATCTGCGCGCACCGACGCGTAAAATTTCAGTGCGTTACCGCCAGTCGTTGTCTCAGGATTGCCGAACATCACACCAATTTTCATGCGAATCTGATTAATAAAAATTACTGTCGCCTTCGACTTATTGATAATGCCAGTCAGTTTGCGCAGCGCTTGGCTCATCAGCCGCGCCTGCAAACCCATATGCGAGTCGCCCATATCGCCATCAATTTCTGCCTGCGGCACAAGCGCTGCAACTGAATCCACAACAATAAGATCAACTGCGTTAGAGCGCACTAGCGTTTCGCAGATTTCTAGCGCCTGCTCACCATTGTCTGGCTGCGACACGAGCAAGTTGTCGGTATCGACGCCTAATTTTTTGGCATACGCCGGGTCGAGCGCGTGCTCTGCATCAATAAACGCTGCTGTACCGCCCTGTTTTTGCATTTCAGCAATAGCGTGAAGCGTCAGCGTAGTTTTACCACTTGATTCCGGGCCATAAATCTCAATAATCCGCCCCTTCGGGTAGCCGCCGCCGAGCGCAATATCTAAACTTAAACTGCCGCTCGGCAGCAACTCAACATCAACTTTTTTCGCCTCGCCCAGCCGCATGATTGAGCCGTCGCCGAACTGCTTGGTAATCTGATCCATCGCAAGCCCCAGCGCTTTTAGCTTGCCCTCGTCTGCCGTTGGTTTCTGTGTCGGTGTCTTTGCGTCGGTTTTCTTCGCCATGCTTCCCCCTCTCGTAGCCTCATTATACCCTAGACGCATATTTTTTGGTATAATATCAGATATGAAACGAAACGGGTTCACTGTTATTGAGCTGCTCGTTGTCATCGCTGTGCTTGGCGTTGGCTGCTGGCTTTTTTTTAGCGAAAAAATGAAACTAGATGCCGTCCAGCGCGACAATCAACGCAAGGTCGCTATCAACGCTATGTACTACAGCCTTGAAGAGTACTACTACGCTAAATTCGGCTATTACCCGCAAACGATTGATAGTAAAACGCTACGTACGGTTGATCCGGAATTATTTACCGACCCAACTGGTATTAAATTCGGCAAAAGCGGCGCGGACTACAGTTATAATTCAACCGGCTGCTCCACTGACGGAAAGTGCACCGGCTACACGCTGCTCAGCACGATGGAGCGCGAAGGCGACTACCGCAAACAAAATCGCGAACACAAAAACTAATCGTCGACCTCGCCGACTGGACGGCCATTCTTAAACGCCTCAACAGCGTTATTCAAAATCGCGATTTCGTGCTTCGGATTCGCGACATAGTGAAAACGATACGTTGTTTCGTCACCCTCAGTGCTCAGCCGAATCGAGCCGTAATTAAATATCGTCTGCAGCGGTCCTTGCTGCGAATAGCTCGCATCCTCAATGTTTGCCAGACTTACCGTCTGCTCGCGCTTTGAGAAAAGGCTCATTTGGATTTCTTGAATCACGCTCTCATTCGTCAAAAAGAAATGGTTTTGCGTATACACCCACACCGCGATATAGCCGCCGATCGCAAATAACGTCATCACCATCGTGGCAATGACAATCACTTGATTGTATGCCGCAAGCGGCAGCCCGATACGCTTCGCCATGTCGGGGTAACAAAACATACATACCGCCGTCAGCGTAATGCCGGTAAGCGACAGTATTATTGGCGTCCACAATCCAATACTATGGCGCGTCACAGCGCTGATAACATATTCGTGCTGGCTTAAGTTCAACCAAGGAAAGCGCTCAACAGACTCTTGGTGTTTGCGGCGTGTTTCTTCGGAGATATGCACGGGAATCGGCTCAGTTGAACGTGCAACGTGCACGACTTGCTTGCCAGAATCGGTGACCTGCGTGTGCGCCGGCTCGACCGGCGCTGCGTACAGCGGCCGCCCCTCGGCGTCGTATGCTACTGGTTGCTGTCCGTTCGCTGCGTTGTCATCGCTCATCGCTCACCTCCTCGCCGTTAGTACTACCTATAGTATACTACAAATTCAAATGCTTGCGCGCCCGCGGCGTTACGCGCCGGCCGCGCGGTGTGCGTTCAATGAAGCCGATTTGCAGTAAATACGGCTCGTAGAAGTCCTCAATCGTACTCGCTTCGTCGCCGGTCAGCGCTGCGATAGTAGTCAAGCCCACTGGATTATCGCCATAATTTTTAAGCATTGCGCTCAGCAATTGCCGATCGGCGGGATCAAGTCCCAAATCATCCACTTCTAGCAGCTGCAACGCTTGCTGGGCTGTCGGCATATCAATGATACCGTCGCCGTTCACATCAGCGTAATCACGCACACGCCTAAGCAGCCGGTTGGCGATTCGTGGTGTCAAGCGCGCCCGAGTACTCAGCAGCTCCGCGGCTTTTTTGTCAATCGCCGTCGCTAAAATAGCAGCACTGCGGCGCACGATCCGTGCAATATCTGCCGGCGTATAAAACTCCAACCGGTAAATATGCCCAAACCGATCGCGCAAGGGAGCTGCCAGGCTACCCGTCCGCGTCGTCGCACCGATGACAGTAAAATGCGGCAAATCCAACCGCACGCTTCGTGCCGCCGGCCCTTTGCCGATGACGATATCCAGCTTATAGTCCTCCATCGCCGAGTACAACACTTCCTCCACCGCCCGGCCCAACCGGTGAATTTCATCGATAAACAATATATCGCCGTCTGCTAAGTTCGTCAAAATAGACGCCAAGTCGCCCGCCTTTTCGATCGCCGGTCCGCTTGTCACGCGCAGCCCAGCGCCCATCTCGTGCGCAATGACACCCGCCATCGTTGTCTTGCCAAGACCAGGCGGCCCATACAATAGCACATGATCAATCGGTTCACCGCGTTTTTTCGCCGCCTCAATCGCCAAACGCAAGTTACGCTTCAACCGCTCCTGACCGACATACTCATCAAACGTCTGCGGACGTAAAGTTACTTCAATCTGCTGCTCCGCGCCGTCATCATCATGCGCGCTAGTATCAACGATTCGTTCAATTGCCATAGATACAGTATAGCATTATAGCGGCGGGGTATTGACTTTGGTCGGCAAGTATGATATATATATTAACTTTTCGCAATCCTGCGAGAGGTGGAACATTGAGAAAGGAGGGGGCGACATGTCCCCCATTGCTGCTACTGACACTGAGCTTGAGAACAACCTTGACGCTGTCGTCGCGGAGACGCTGCGCGCCCCGCGCAACAAGACCATCCGCCCCTATGCCAACATGCGTAGGAGCTTTGAGAGTCGGGTTCGGGGAATCGTCATCAACGGCCCACACATCGATGATCTCCTCGTTCTCGCCCGCACAGGCGAGGAGGTTGAGTTCAACATTGTTTGGTTCGTCAACGGACTCAATGAGCCTGTCAAGATGACAGGTCTTGTTACCCCTCTCAACGCTGTTGAGTGGAGTATCGTGCGCAATAACGTCGTCGTCCGAACGGACGACGTAGACTTTACGTACTACCCCGAGAGAATCGGGGAGGTCCTCCGCTACAGCGAAGGCATTGTCCCCAAGGAGCTCCGCAGCTACGGGGTCCCGCGGGACGGCAGGGACGACTGACTTAGTCTCGCGGCGCGGCACTCGCGCCTCATCGGCTGAGTGCCGCACCGCCCTGGCAGCTAGCCGCCTTTTCTGTATCAGACTTCAATCTGAAGCAGAAAAGCGCGGACACCGCGCCCCGATTCCGTTTGAGCGCTTTCGCTCCCGAACGTCGAGTCGGCTCGGTCTCCGAGCGCTAGCCTCGCGAACTCCGGTTCGCCTCCTTTCTTCCACCACCGCTTGAGCCGCCCTTTCCTAGGGCCTCGCGGTCGCTATCAGAGCCGTTCACGGCTCTCCCGCCCGGGTTCACGCCCGGGCTTTTTCCATTTATTATTATTTTAGTGCCCGCGTCACGTTCAATACAAATGATATGGCGCGGAGATGGTAGACGTCAAGACAGTGCTCAAAACTGCCGAGTTCAAAAAAGTATGAAGATCCAAGAAGAGAACACTGCACCGGGAGTATAAAAGACAGGCAACCTATGCAGTTAAGCTCTTGCGGAATAGGATCTAGGCTTGTATAATGCATCATGCTGGAGATATACTTCAGTACACTCAGAGGATAGGAGATGCCATGAGTATTAAGGGGAAGCCTGTTAGTGCTGTGACTGCGACGGTTTTGGTCGCGTGCAGCCTGCTCATTCCATCTGTCGCCAATGCGAGTCAGGAATCGCTTGACCGCGGGGACTTTAGCATCGCTTGCCATCAGCAGCACGGCTGGAGCTGGTTTCCGCAACATTTCGGTGGCGGAGCCTACGGATGGAAGTGCACTAACTTCTTCCACAAGAAAGCAGACATCAGCGTTCAGCGCTACTGTAGGTCGGCATACGGTGCCGATGCCAAGCTCCGCAACGCCGCCGATCCTTACGGCTGGTACTGCGCATAGCGCGGTACCACTCCCCCGTCCGAGCATCATACAACACGATACTCGGACGGGGCTTTTTACTATCCATTGTAAAACACGCTCGTCCATGTATAATAATAGACATGAGCAGCAATAAAAATCACACAAAAGTTAATTGGCAAACTATAACTATCACTGTCTTGGCGATTGCGTTAGCGGTAAATTCGTTTCTGTTATATGCATTTTATTGGTCGGTCGATCACTTTCTGACAAACCAGGTCGAAATCAACGCTTCTTCAGTGCGGCGCGATACAGAGCTGAAAAAGCGCATTGATGCACTTGAGAAGAGGTAATCCATCTAGGGCGCTTGGGGCTCAGGTGTAGAAACTTATAACACTATCGCTAAAGGTTATCCTCGCAACGCCCGCGTCACGCGCTCGGCTGTCGGTAGCGCCGGATCAACTCCTTCAAGCGCGCGTGTGGCGTCTGCTAGTGTATAACCGAGCGCCACGAGGGCTTCAAGGGCTTCGTCGGCGGTATTAGATAAAGTTTGCGACAATGAATCGGCGCGGTCGTATGCGACCGGCACGCCAACTTTATCGCTCAAATCAACTACCACGCGCTCGGCGGTTTTTTTACCAACGCCGGCAGCTTTTTGAATGAAGGTGTGGTCGGCGTTAGCAATAGCGTTGCGAACAATTTCTGCCTCGCCCAAGCTCAAGATTGCGAGCGCCGCTTTCGGCCCGACGCCCTGTACGGTGATGAGCAGTTGAAATAGCTTTTTTGCCGCCAGCGATGAAAAGCCGAATAGCTCTTCTGCTTGTTCACGTACGTGGTGGTAGGTGTAGATTTTTGCCTCGCTGCCTACGCTGAAACGCTCAAAATCACCCGCTGCCACATACACTTCGTAGCCGACGCCGCCGGTATCAACGACAATACTATCATTAAACTTCTCTGCAACCGTTCCAAACACATGCGCTATCATTATCAACCGTCCTACGGATTAGTTGGCGTCGTATTGCCGCCCGGATTGCTCGGCGTCGTACTGCCGCCATTATTGTTTGCTCCGCCGCCGGTATTATCGTTGTCCGAATCATCGTCTTTCGCGACGCAGTTCGCGGTGTTGCGCGAATAGCGCGAAGCAGCTGCCTGTGTCTTTGGTATTGTGACAATTTTACCTGTTTGCGTATCGCAGACAGTGACGCGCTGGCTATTAGCACAATTTGCGGTGTCACGCGAATGCTTTGTGCTATCGTATTCATTTGTATCAATTGATATGACTTTGCCGGTTGAGAGGTCACAGACTTGCTCGACCGCTGCTTTACAGTTTGCTGTGTCTTTTGAATATTTCGACTCGCTAAATTCGTCTTCTTTGATCGACTCGACTTTGCCGGTCGCGAGGTTACAGACACTGATGGTCGTCGGTTCGGCATTGCAGCTTTCGGTCGGCAACGCGCCGCTCATGAAATATTCGTTGTAAGTGTTACCGCCCGCTTTTGCCGCTAAACCGCCGTTCTCGCGGCAAACAGCACGCTGTACAATACCGCTTGGCACATTAAATTTCACATCAGCCTTGCCTTTCAATAGCGCCGACATCGTGCCTTTGAAGATCGGGCCCGCCATATCGCTGCCGCCGCTGCGCATCACCGTGTTATCGTTATTGCCGACCCACACACCGACGACGTACTGCGGGTTGTAGCCGATCGCCCAGGCGTCGCGGTTATCATTTGTCGTGCCGGTCTTGACCGCTACCGTACGATTGCCCGGCACTGTAATCGACGAGCCGAAGATCCGGGCGCGCGTCGCAGCGTCGCTTAGCACGTTTGAAATCAAATATGCGCCTTGCTGACTAATCGCCTGCCGCCCCTTATGCTCGCGTGCAAAGATTTGCTTGCCGAACTTATTGTTAATTTCCGACACCATTGTCACATCGTACTGCTGCCCGTTGTTTGCAAACGCTGCGTACGCATTCGCCATTTCGACCAGCGGAATTTCCGCTGAACCAAGCGCCAGCGACAAACCATAGCCGCTCGTGTTGTCGCTCAGCGTGGTGATGCCAAGTTTTTTAGCAGCGCTAATTGACTTCGAAATGCCATACTTTTGCATGACCTCCACGCTCGGAATATTGAGCGACCAGTTGAGCGCCTGGCGCACCGACGCTTTACCACGGCTCGTTTCGCGGCGATCGGCATCACGCGGGACGTACCCGCCGCCGAAATCCTTCACTTTGTCGTCAAATACGGTTGCGGGCGTTATCGTGCCGTCAGCGAGGGCATTTGCGTAATAAATCGGCTTAAAACTTGACCCTGTCTGGCGCGCTGTCGTCACCATATTAACCTTTCCCCACTTTTCATTATTGTAGTCAGCACTGCCGACCAGAGCGCGGACTTCACCGTTCGTCGGGTCGACGATAATGCCGCTTGCATTACTGCCGCCCATACGGCTAATGTATTTCATCTGCGCGGCGATATTGCCTGTTAGCGTTTGCTGCGCCGATGCGTCAAGTGTCGTCTTCACCTGATAGCCCGAGCGCATGACTTTTTCATAACCGTACTTTTTACTCAGTTGGCTAATTACCATTTCCGCGAAATGCGGCGCAATAGACGTTTCGTTTTTCTTCGCGCCTGCGCCATACGCAAGCTCTTGCGTAGCGGCGGCATTTTTCTGATCCTCGGTGATGAAGCCGTTTTTCACCATGCGCGACAGCACGGTATTTTGGCGCTCTTTCGCGTAATTTTTATTGCCGCTAATCGGCGAATACGCGGTCGGTGCCGGCAGCAGCCCGACGAGCATCGCGCTCTGCGCTACATCAAGCTTATCCGGCGTCGTATTAAAATACGCTTTCGCAGCCTCTTCGACGCCGAACGCATTCTCGCCGAAATACACCGAGTTCAAATACATCGCCAAAATCTGATCTTTCGAGTAATTTTGCTCTACGGCAATCGCCATAAAAAGTTCTTGGTATTTGCGGAAATAACTATGCTCGTCGCTCAGCAGAGTATTTTTCACAAGCTGCTGTGTCAGTGTCGAGCCGCCGCCCGTCCGCGTCACCAGTGCGCGCAAAATACTCAGCGGATTAAAACCGCCGTGCTTATAAAAATCCTTATCCTCGCTGGCAATCAGCGCTTTTTTCATACTGTCAGAAATATTCGCGAGCGCCACATCGCTGCGGTGTTCCGCCCGTCCTACGCTATAAAATGCTTTACCGTTCGTATCTTGCAGCACAATGCCGGTATTGTTGCGGTTCATCAGCCGCTCTGGGTCTTTTATGTCGTTCGCAAGCATAATGTAGGTGACAACCGGCACGATAATCAAAAACGCAAGAATCGGCAGTACGATAAACAACGCTTTTTTCTTCGCCGGCAGCCCGCGCCACCACGTCACAAACTCGCCAAGCTTGCCTGGCGGTGTCCACTTTGGACGGCAGTGCGGCGACTTTTGCCGCCCTAAATTCGCATAGCGCCCCATGCGCGCCGGTTTCATTTTTGACTGCTTCTTTTTCAATAATAAACTATCCACTGTTTCATTATACCGCGTGTCCGCGCTGCATAAAAGCGTGCGTCAGCGCCGCAGCCAGCGCATCGGCGCAATCGTCTGGCTTCGGCACTTCTGTTAGTCCTAATTGCAATCGCACCATTTCCTGCACTTGCGGTTTTTTTGCCGCACCGTAGCCCGCGATCGATTTTTTGATTTCGTTCGGCGTGTATTCGTAAATCTTAAGATTCGCCTGCTGCCCCGTGAGCGTCGCTACGCCGCGCGCCTCCGCTACGCTAATTGCCGTTGTAATATTTTTTGTGAAAAACAGCTTTTCGATCGCCATATGCTGCGGCTTCGTCTCGGCGATGATTTCCGTTAAACTACGGTAAATCTCCTCAAGCCGCTCCGGCAGCGGCGTATGCGCCGGCGTCGTCACCACGCCCGCCGTCACCAGCTTCACGCGTCCGCGCACGGCGTCTATCACGCCAAATCCGAGAATGCCCGTACCGGGATCAATACCAATAATACGCATGGTTGTTATTTTTGCCACGGCAAGCGTATGCGCCGGAATAATCGTGTAATTTCGCGCCGCCACTCCCAGCCGGCATAGCCCGAGCCTGCCGCCGTGATGCCGCCGACCGCCCACCACATCGCATAACTTGACGCAGCCGCTGCGTCCGGCTCAACAGGGTACGATGTTAACTTTACGCTTTCTGATTTCTTCTTGCGGCAGCGGTTTGTCTCAGGATTGCGCTCCCAGCCGTCTTTGCACGGTTTCGGCGTTTTATCGGCGCTCGCGATTTTTTTGCAACGCCCAGTTTTCGGGTCGCGGAACTGATCGTCGCGGCATGGCTTAAGTACTTTTGCCGCTGCTGCCGCGATTGAACGGCAACGACCCGTTTCTTCGCTGCGGTATTGCCCGTCTTTACACGGCTTTACCGTTGCAACTTTCGCGTAATTTTTACAACGACCAGTTTCAGGATTGCGGTATTGCCACGGTTGGCAAGGCTGCAGCTCGCGCTCAACTGGCGTTTGTTTTTCTTTAACGCATTTTCCCGTCAGCTCGTTGCGAATTTTTCCGATAGGACACGGCAGCCACAATTCCGCGACATTGCCGCGCCCGGGCGTGAGTGCATACGTCGCCGTCCAATCATCATCAACCAAACTCCACGACGTATTTTTTGGTAATTTCTCGTAGTGGATTTCGTCGACCGTTTCGCCGCTACTATTCAGTATTCGCACTGTACCGGTCGTTTTGCCAAGTTTTAAGCCGGCTTCTTTTACGTTTACCGTCAAAAAATCATGTGCCGCAAGCTCACTGTCGCCAAATCCATATTGCTTTTTACTGCTGCTTGTCGTTAGCTTGCAGCCGTTTAGATTAGCTACTGTATCGCCCGCGTTATAGATTTCAATAAATTGATCGTCAAGGTTTGCGCCGATTTCGGTTAGTTTTATGTTAGCGCAAGCGTTAGGCGGCACTGCCGGTTCGTGCGGATTATCGGGTGGCGATGGATCGCTAGGCTGGTTCGGCTGCGGCGGATTAGGCGGCTCCGGCGCCGCACAGTTGATAAATTGTCCAAGTAAAAATTCATTTCCGGCAGTGAAATCATCCGCGTTATTATCACTATCGCGCACGACATTAGCGCCTATGCAGCGCTGCAAAACATTTTGCTTTTTTGAATCAATCTTTGCGGCAAATTTTTCAAACGCTGCCGCTTTATTCCATCCGATCAAGTCCGCCGCTTCGCCCGCCGCCGTCACGAGCCGCACCGAACCATTTGCAGCAAGCGAACCGCTTTTATAACTGTCGTCAAATACTTCGCGAATTTCAGAGAGTGCTTCATTTTTACTGTGTCGCACCGCATAAAATTCTCCAGGCTTCAGTGCTGCATCGTCAAAATCTTTCAAAATCCGCGTCTGTTCGCGTATGCCGCCCGTAAAACCTTCTTTCAGGAATTGCAGCCGCCAACCTTTCAGATTTACCGCCTCGTTGCCCGCATTATACAATTCAACAAATTCTTCCGCGCCAGGACCAATTTTTACTTTCGAGATGAGAACCTTTGGCGGCGAGATTGTAGACGAATCAGCGGCAGCAGCTTGAGCCGATGGTGACGTCAACGTATCTCCTTGCGGTGCGGCAGTTTGCGCTACAGACGCAGGAGCTGCGGGCGCAGGAGAAGTTTCCGGCGCAACTGGCGGCGTTGTTGGCGGATCAGATTCAGCTGTCGCAACAGGTTGAGCTTGCGCTACCGAAGTTGCATCAGGCTTCACAACCGCAGATTCGGCGGCTGTTTCCGACTGCACCGCTGCGTGTTCGGCTGCCGAACTTTCCGTATTGTCAGGCGGCGCGTTAACCGCCAGTGCTGCTGGCGCATGAAACACCAGTCCAGCAATCAGTATCATAAGTAGTCCGCGTCGCATTACATTCATGCTTATCTCCTTACTTACGCTTAATACGTAAAGTATACCAAAGCGTATTACGGCGCGCAAACTACTCGTCAATGTCAACGGTAATGTCGGCGTTTGTATGGACGTTCGTGACGTCGTCCAGCTCTTCGACTGCGTCGAGCACCTTCATCAGTTTGCGCGCAGTCTCCATATCGCCAACCGGCACGTCGTTATTAGCAACATATTGCAATTCAGCATCTTCAACATTCAGCCCGGCCTGTACGAGCGCTGCGCGGACTTTTGCTAAATCTTTCATGTCGGTGTAAACAGTCAGCCCGCCGCCTTCTTCAATCGCGTCTTCCGCGCCGGCATCAAGTACTTGCAATAGCGCGTCCTCACCGGTAGCTGCCACGCGAATCACGCCTTTGCGCGTAAACTGGAACATCACGCTGCCGGCGTCTGCCATCGTGCCGCCGTTTTTGGTCAATGCCGTACGGATTTCCGGATACGTGCGGTTCTTATTGTCGGTCGCCGCCTCAACGATAATACCGACGCCGCCTGGACCGTACGCTTCATACGTCACCTCTTCAAGCGCTGCCGCATTCTTATCGTTCACGCGGTCAATCGCACGCTGGATGTTGGCATTTGGCATATTAGCAGCTTTTGCTTTTTCGATCGCCATTGCTAGCGCTGAGTTCGTCGCCGGATCGGTACCGCCGCGCGCCGCAATCGCGATCTGGTTACCGATTTTCGTGAAAATAGCGCCACGCTTAGCATCAACAATCGCTTTCTGGCGATGCGTCGTCGCCCATTTGCTGTGTCCTGACATACCGACTCCTTTGTTTTAATTACATCACAATTTATTACGATTATAACAGATAGCAGCGCACTATTCTACTACCGACGCGTCGCGCAATCTGTAGCCGCTCGCGCGTTTCATATACCCCACTGCCGCGAGCAACACCACATACCACGCCGCAGCGCCAACCCAGCCAACCTGCTGTGTGATTTGTGCCCACGGCTGTTCGGCGCACCAGTAGGTCGCCGCTATCATACACGACAGTACGAATTGCGCCGGATACCCCAATACTGCCGCCAAGCCGGGTGCAACCATCGCGCCAACGCCCGCGCCCGCCGCCAGCACCATTGTGAATGGGATAAACGGCACGATGAGTAAATTTGCAAGAAGCGAAATCACGCTAATTTGCCCGAATGCCGCCAGCAAAACAGGCGCGGTTACTAATTGCGCCGCCAACGTTTCCAGTAAAATTTGCCCGATCGCCGGCGCAGTCTGCCGACCGAAAAAGTACGCCGTCATAATCGGCGCAACGATGATAACGCCTGCAAACGCCGCAAAACTCAATTGCCAGCCGACATCTCCCCACGCGTAGCTCGGATTCCACAGCGTTGTTATTGCGAGCGCCATGCCAAGCAGCACGACCGGATGAAATTTACGCCCGTAATACCACGCCCATAAGCTTAACCCTGTCACGAGGCCGGCGCGCGTCATGCTCGGGCTGAGACCGGTCACCGCCATAAATCCGCCAATCAACCCCGCGCTTGCAAACATTGCCAAAAACTTCGATACTTTCGCAAACAAACGCCGTGCTAAGCGCACTAAAATCGTTAAATTATAGCCGCTTGCCACGATGATATGCGTTAGTCCGGCAATTTTCAGCGCTTCTAACAATTGCGGCGGCAGTTCGCTCTTTTTGCCCAGCAAAAAGCCGATACCAAGGCTCGCTTCCGGCTCGCGAATTGCCCGCCGCACCTGCGCCGCAAAACCATCGCGCAATTCTAGCGCCGGATCGCCGCCCGGCACGCGCTTAGTTTTGAGCACTGACGCCCGCGCCAGCGACGCTGCATAGTTGCCAAACCCAGCGCGCAGCGTACCGCTAAGCTTCAACCGATCGCCGCGTTTGATATTACCCGGCTTCGCGATTGTCACCCAAATCTGCCCGGGCAGCGACCGCTCGCCCAACACTACATTAATAATTTGCAAGCGCAAACCGCCACCTGACGCTACGTCGGCATCGTCTTTCACTGTGCCAGACAGCACTACTTGTCGGCCAATGAGTGGCTCGTATGCTGTGAGCTGCGCTTGATCGCCCGATCCGCGCGCCAGTCCTACGCACACGCCTGCCGCTACCGCTAGCACAATCATATACCGCTGCGGCGTTTTGACGATAATTATAAAAATAACGAGCGCCGCCAGCCCAGCGACCCACCCGGGAATATCTGCCCAAATCCACTGGGCCGCCGCGACGCCAATAACCGCACCGTAACACAGCGCCGCGACATGCCACATCAAATGAATCCGCTCGCGCAGCCAATTCATACCCCGATAGTACCACAGCTTGACTCACCCGCCGACAAGCAGTATAATACGAATCGTTCGGGTCCATAGCTCAGCTGGTTAGAGCACCTGCCTTTTAAGCAGGGTGTCGTGAGTTCAAGCCTCACTGGACCCTCCATATTTTTTGAAACCTATCCACTCCGTAGGAGTGGGTTTTTATTATCACGCAATAAAAATTCTGCGAAATCGCAGCGTCTACGTTCGCTGCTTCGCTCTATTTCTTCTTTTTATCCGCCGCACTCGCATGCGGTTGGCGCCGAAAACTAATTTCCATAACCGCACAAATAATGCACACTGTGATAATCGTGTGGCGATACTGCATAATATACGCTGCGTACTGCCGACTTGCATCGTCCATCTCGACCGCAGCGCGAAATGCGCCGTACGTCAGCATAACCGCAAAAAATGCAAAGACAAGCGCTCCCGTAACGCTATGCCACCGAGACGACGCGCGTCCCGCCCGCACCATCACGATGAGCGCCGGCAACAGCGTCAACACCGCCGCCACCACGCTTGTCAGCGGCGGCTTCGTCAAAACAAGCCCCGCTTGCGCCACGACTGGCGCCAAACTGCTCGCCCACGCATCCGCAAGCAATGCACCTGCCGCGAGCGCTAATGTCGGCACGCCTAAATTTCGCCGGCTCAGCCATGCTGCCGCAAATAAAATCGCGAGATAAATTCCCAGAATAATGAGATAGGTCATGTTGCTATTTTAGCATGAGCAGTATTAAGCTTTTCATAAAAATTGCATCAATCAGCAGACATCTTGATTAGTCATCGTCCTATATTTTCTGAAACACAAATAGATGCTCATGCATAATCAACAAAAAATTGCTTTCCTGAGATCTTTTTACCCAAAAACCAGTCGCTTTGCAATTAAACTGTCGCTTGATAATATCTTCCTTCAGCTGAAAACCAACTCTCATGAACCTATCCATAACTTTATATGCCATAGGCTGATACATCTTGTTGCGACGAGTGTCACCGATTAAAATAGCGCAGTACTTGCCCTTTTTAAGGATTCGATACAATTCGTATGCGACTTTCTCCATTTCATCGGCAAACGCGTCAATATCATGAATGTTTGATAAATCATTACTCAACTCTCCGTTACTATATTTAATAATATCAGCATACGGAGGGTGAGTTAGTATAAAGTCAATGCTTTCATCATGTGCTTTTTCTAAATTACGCGCATCACGTTTAGCTATTTTTTGCCACGCATTATTATCCACCTCAAACTCCAACGAAACTTTTGTATGCTCCAAAGCCTTATCATTAACGTCAGAACATACGATATGACGATTGAGTATTTTTGCTTCTATAGCAGTTGTTCCGCCGCCAATCATTGGATCTAGCAATATGTCGCCTTCTTCCGAATAGCGCAAGATAAGATTACGCACAACCTCAGGCGACCAGTTTCCGCGCCAATCAGACTTGTGTGTCGCCCAATTGCCACGACGAGGAAAAGCCCAAACTGTTGTGCACTCTAGCTCAAACTTGTCAGGGTGTAATTTTTTGATTTTATTCATTACCACGATAAGCCATTTAATGCACCGTTATTGAGCATGTAAAGATTAAAAACGTAGTCATTATGATTAAACACTTCTTCAAGCGGGCGTTTAGCCGTACGCCAGCCTAAGCCGTCTGTTATCCAGATGAAATCAATATCTTGCGCTTTCAGCTCATCGTTTAGATTACGGAACTCACCACAAACAGCCTTCAGCTTTGAGCCGCCACCATTATAGAAGTTCGTTTCGAAAAGCTTTAATTTGTTATTTCGAGGATTATATACCGCAAAGTCAAAACTCCTCTCCGATTTGTCTACCTTTACTTCAAAACCCCACTTCGCCTTTATCACACTAGCGCGGGCTTGTGGTAAATGCTCAAAGTCGTTCTTTTCACAAAAGTCCGCAACAAACGCGCCCGTGATATCCTCCATGAGCGAGCCGCCCCGATTTTTGCGACCATTACTATCAAGTCCAACCTCAACACCAACAACATAGTCGACGAGATTCTTAATACCATCACGCTGGAATAATCTTACCAACCCCGATCTTTCCAAAAACTCATAGTATTTTTCGTAGTTGTCTTCCGGCTGTAAAAAATTATAAAACGTCGACCCTCTTGTTGTCTTATCATATATTTCTAATTTATTTTCACGTACCGCAAGCAACACAGGCAATGCTTTAATAATATCTGGATTTGATTGATAAAGCTTGCGGAATTCATTACGTAAATTATCTTTACCAAGCAGATAGTTCAATTTATTTAACGTTATCTCCAACTCAGCGCCGTTCGCAAAAACTTTATTCCAGTTCACGAAATAATCCCACGTTTTAATTGAACTTCTAAATGTTGATACTAAATAGTTAAAATCTTTTTTCATAGTCTAATAATTTGTTACTAACACCTCTGTTATTTTACCACGCCGAGAACCCTTTGAGTTTATCGCCCGTCCCGCAATAATTTTATGAATCGTTACGCCATCTATATTTGCATACAAATCATTGATAAACAGAGTATCCGAATTGGATAGCATTACATAACAGCCCCGTTTATGTAGTGTTATGAAAGTATTTCGGAGTTCTATCTGTTCTTTCTCAAGAAACTTTTCAGAAGTATATGCTGTAAATGATGACGTTTGATTAAGCGGATAATACGGAGGATCAAAATAAATAAAATCGCCTTTTTTCGCGCTCTTCAACACTGATGAATAATCCTGATGCTTGATAGTCACGTTTTGTAATGCTTTTGAAACGCGCCGTAAGTTTTCTTCATCGCAAATAACAGGATTCTTGTAACGACCAAACGGCACGTTAAATTGTCCTTTTCTATTAACACGATATAAGCCATTAAAACCAGTCTTATTTAGAAAGATGAAACGAGAAGCAATTTCTATATCTTGTAGTTCATCAATATTTTTAGCTCGAATATCAAGATAGTATTCCTTGTCATACCTGTGTTGTTTGAGTAATTCTATTAGTTCGTCAACGTTATTTTTAATAACGTTGTATGCTATAACCAACTCCCTATTTAGATCCGAAAGCTCTGCATGTTCCGGTAAAAGATCAAAGAATACTGCACCGCCACCAACAAATGGTTCGTAATACGTATTTTCTATAGGATCAAAAAACTCTGGAGGGTATAGCTCTAGATCACGAAACTGCTTAAGTAGCTGGCGCTTACCACCGACCCATTTTACAAATGGTTTTGGTTTTTGTGCTATGAGATTTTGTATTTCTTTGGCGTCGTAAGCCGCGGAGATAGACTGAAAGACACGACGAGCATAAATGAGATTTATATCAAAAGTACGAGCGATACTCACCGTATCTATAGCACCAGTAGACATACAACCCTCCGTTCTTGAATCTCTTACCCTTTAATTATAGCACTCTTCGCATATTATAAAATTAAAAGCGTAAGCTAATTGCTGCACAGCTAAGCATCGCCAGCCGTTACGCTCCGACCTTGTCTTTCCTCGGCCGCCGCTTGGCGTTACGCTCAATGTACTCAATGATCGGTGTCGCCACATCGCGCCCTGTGATTTTTTCAATACCGAAGCCTGGACTAGCATTTACCTCCAGTACTAGCGGTCCGCGCGCCGAACGCATGAAATCAACGCCGGCAACAGTCAGGTTCATCGCCCGTGCCGCTTTCACGCACATTTTACGCTCTTCATCGGTTAATTTAATTGCTGTACCGGCGCCGCCCTTGTGCAAGTTGCTGCGGAAATCATCATCCAAGCTCTGGCGCCGCATACTTGCCACGACGCGGCTGCCAACGACAAACGCGCGAATATCCGTTCCCGCCGATTCCTTCACGAACTCTTGCAGCAATACGTTTGTGCCGTCTTCATTCGTAAGATAAAACGCCTGCAGCACCGATTTCGCCGCCTTCTTACTCTCCGCAAGCACGACGCCGTTGCCATGCGTGCCGCGCGCTAATTTGATAATCACTGGCGTGCCGCCAAGCTTCTCAAGCAAATCGTCAATATCGGTTGAGTTGCGGCTAAACACCGTTTTCGGGATTCCGACGCCCGCCCGAGCAAGCAGCTGCGTCGAGCGTAGTTTGTCGCGGCTGCGCGTAATCGCGATGGAGCTAGAAATCGTCCATACGCCCTGCATTTCCATTTGGCGGACAATTGCCGTCCCGTAGCGCGTCATATAGCTGGCGATACGCGGAATCATTGCGTCGTAGCTGCTTAAGTCTTCGCCGCGGTAACTCACGACTGGATTATTTTGCTCAATTGAAGCGTAGCATTCTTTGTACTTGATGATACGCACTGTATGTCCGCGCGCTTTCGCAACTTCTCTGAGCCGCTTCGTCGAATAGTTTCCGGGGCCATTAGATAAGATAGCGATTTTCATCAGATAATATCTCCTCTCGGATTATTATGATAATATTTTTCAAAAAAGGCTTTCGGATCGCGTTTCAATTCTTGAATGAGATCATCCGATCTATTTTCCCGAATGAACCCCTTTGACACGTCTACCAGAAATTTCTTGTTCAATATCTTACAGCCAATCAGCGCCGGATATCTATTCTTCGACCGGTCAGCAAGCGTAAACGTGCCGCGGATTTTCTTACCGCCTAAAATTATCGTCAGATGTACACGAAATCTCACTTGCAAGTCGCCATGCGCGCTGCGCACCCTGCTCGCCTCAAAGTTTTTCGTCCGGTACACCGTACCGCTATAAAATTTTGATTCCGGCGCAAAAAGCGTAAATGAAAGCTCGCCGTCGCTGCTCATGGCAATATTTGACGCCCAAATTGACGACCGGTCCGCACCCGTATCAATTTTCACGCGGATACTGCGCGCACTTTCGCTCGGAATGACAATATGCGCTGTCCGCCCGACGACGACTTTTTCGCCCTTCATAGTGCTACTTTATAATTCTATCCGTTTTGTGTCAATTCATTTTCCGTGCCGTTTCGTCTATATGCGTTTTTTATGATTCGCACGCACGATCGCAAAAATCACAGCCGCTAGCACGAGCAGCCCGATCGTAATGTTTAAGAGCGCCTGAAACTCGCGCAGCATGTAGAGAATCGCCACCGTTACACCGACCGCGCCCCAGATTGATGTGAGCTTGCGCGCAGTCGCTACGCCCATAATAACGACCGCCGCATGTTCAACGAGAAATAGTAATTGATACCAGCCGCCGTCAATAAACGCGGCAGCCAAGCCTGGAATCGTCACGAGACATAATAGCGTTACGAGATGACACATGCTCTCTATTGGACGTTTACACGCGTAATATCCAGCATACAATGCCGCCGCAACAAGCGCCCAAAGATGCGTATACACGAGCGCGTGCGTATCGGGAAGCGCTACGTATAGCAAACGCTGCGCACCAAGCATCGCAATAACCACACCGCACTCTGCAAATTCCAGCCGTTTCATTTCATAGCTCTGCACACTAAATACGGCTCCAGCACCGACCAAAATTACCGCCGCACCCGCTACGATAGCTACATCCGACGACAACGATGCCAATAACCCAGCTGAACAAGCAACTGTTAGGCTCGACGCGAGCATTGCATTCCACACTCGCCCGGTACCGCGCCACAAACGATACAACCATCCTGCACCGTAGAATCCAATCAGTCCAAACGCCGCAATAACTACAAGCGCCCAGTTAAACGATACGCCGCGCCATGCGCACAACAATGTCGCCAGCATGACGCTCATCATATTGCCGGCATACAATAGCGCGGCGCGGCGCACAACATACACGAGCACATACATCGCTACTACCGCCGCCAACCATCCCGCCGAGCGCATCAGATAATTTTGATCCGACAACAATGCAAAACTACCAAATGTTAATGCGCATGCCACACCAAACCGCCACCAGGTTTTTGTCTTGGCGGTAGCACGATTTGCCGCGCGCATCAGCACACTCACCGCCCCAAATCCTACAAACGGCAACCACGCCGCCAGTGCGCAAATTTCTACATACGATAAATTGCACGCGATACTGGCAAGCAGTATCTGTACGACAAGCACGATATGAAGTGCATACATCATCACGATTTCCTTTTGGCGGTACGCCGCATGCGCGCCTATCGCCACGATCGGCAGCCACGCTAGCAGGCGCCATTCATTCGCCATACTCATCGCGAGCACCGCGAGACCGATAACTGCGCCATATCCAATCGCGGCGCATCGATACATCGCCGCGGTGCGCGAAACATGGTTGCGCCAGCGGAAATACTCCGCTAACGCAATCGCCGTAGCGCTATGTCCGCCGCCAAGCGTTAC
>JABCOJ020000040.1 GCA_013333675.2 Candidatus Saccharimonadota bacterium
AATCGCAAATTGAGCGCGGCCAGCGTTTGACAGAGCTGCTCAAACAGCCGCAGTATCAGCCAATGAGCGTTTGGGAACAAGTTGCATCAATCGCGGCAGTGAGCGAAGGGTTATTCGATGATGTGCCGGCAGCAAAGATTAAAGAGGCGCAGCAAGCACTATTGGAGCGCCTGTGGGCTGAACACAAAGATGATATGCGCGCGCTTGCAAAGGGTGATAAAAAATTTGGCGAAGATGAAAAAATTGCAAAAATCGTGAGAGACGCTGCTAAAGCAATTGCGAAAGGGTACGAGGAGTAAATGGCGTCTACCCAGCAACTAAAATCGCGCATTCGCTCGGTGAAAAGCACGAAGCAAATCACTAAGGCGATGCAGATGGTAGCGGCGAGCAAGATGCGCCGAGCGCAAGAGGCGACAAAGAGCTCGCAGGCATATACAGTAGCGGCACGCGAACTGCTTACGTATCTAGCGGCACAAGGTGCGACGAACGGACATAAATGGTTCACGGTGCGTCCAGTGAAGTCTCGCTTGCTTATCGTCATTGCAAGCGATAAGGGTTTGGCGGGCGCGTATAATGCAAATATTCTGAAGTCTTACGTGCACGAGCTGAAGTCCGACGATGCGGCAAATATTGCAAATAAAACGATTGCAGTAGGGCGTAAAATTGCTCAGGCGGCAACGCGCATCAAAGACACGGAAATAGTCGGTACCTATGAGGATCTGCCGGATCATTTTTCGGGTGCTGAGTTTCACGCGATTCTGAACACTGCGAAAGATATGTTTGAAGCGAATCAAGTTGATGCCGTGGACGTCATTTTCACGCGGTTTGTCAGCAGCCTAACACAGCGGGCGGACGTAGTGCGCCTGTTCCCTGCCGGCTTTACGCCAACTGATGATGTGCAGCCTGATATTGCCGAAGCAAAATTTGAACCGAGCCCGAAGCAGATTATCGACGATATTGCCTATCGGTTAATTAGTGCGCGCCTGTTCCAGGCATTGATGGATTCGCGCGCCAGCGAGCATAGTATGCGCATGCTCGCTATGAAAAATGCTACCGATAACGCGACTGATCTTGTTGATGCGTTGACACTTGAAATGAACAAGGCGCGACAAGCGGCAATTACGCAAGAGTTGACAGAGATTAGCGCTGGCGTGGAGGCAATGCGATGACGAAAATAGCACAACTGGTGAACCAGTATAATCCAGATTTGGTTGATGTTACGATTTGCGGGTCAATGGCGCATCAAGAAAAATTCGCGGCAGCCGCCCGAACGCTTGAGGCGGCTGGACTGCGTGTTCGCGTTCCTGCTGCTGAGGAAAATATCGACTGGTCGTCGCTCGCTAAGGAACAGGTGCTTGCAAATAAAAAAGATTATATGGACCGGCACTTTGCGAATATTGCGCGCTCTCGTGCGGTACTGGTGTGCAATTATGAGAAAAATAACGAACCTGGTTATATCGGCGCAAATACGCTGATGGAGATGGCGGTAGCGTATGTAAGCGGCGTGCCAATATATTTGCTCGAGAAGCCTGATGGCGGCATAAATTCGAAAGCGCTTGAAGTTGCGGCGCTTGGCGGAATCGTGCTGCCCGATGGCGATGTTGCAGGATTGATTGACGTATTGAAACAAGGAGAAGATCATGAGTAAAAAAGTAGGAAAAATTATCCAAATCATGGGCGTGGTGGTTGACGTCGAGTTTAGCGATACGGAGTTGCCGGCAATTTACGATGCGCTAACGGTCGTTCGCGGCGAACAAACAGTCACGCTAGAGGTGGCGCAGCATCTTGACAGGCATACAGTGCGAACCATTAGCCTGCAAAGTACTGACGGTTTGCGGCGCGGCCAGGACGTAACAGCAACGGGTGCGCCGATTAGCGTGCCGGTCGGCGAAGCGACTCAGGGGCGAATGTTTAATGTGGTTGGCGAGCCGATTGACGGCAAGAAAATCGCGAAAGACGTACGGCGCGCGCCGATTCACCGCCAACCGCCCGAGCTGACCGAGCAGTCAAACAAAACGGAGATTTTGGAAACAGGCATCAAGGTGATTGATCTGATCGCGCCGCTTGCTAAGGGCGGCAAGGCTGGCTTGTTTGCGGGCGCAGGCGTTGGCAAAACGGTATTGATTCAGGAGCTGATTAATAATATTGCAAAGTTCCATGACGGCAACTCGGTGTTCGCCGGCGTCGGCGAACGTACGCGCGAAGGCAACGACCTTTATTACGAAATGAAAGATGCCGGCGTACTCGACAAAACATCGCTGGTTTTTGGGCAGATGAATGAACCGCCAGGAGCGCGTCTACGCGTGGCGTTGAGCGGACTGGCGATTGCTGAAGCGTTTCGTGATGAAGGCAAAGACGTGTTGTTGTTTGTCGACAATATTTTCCGCTTTACACAGGCGGGTGCTGAAGTGTCTGCCTTGCTTGGTCGCCTGCCGAGTGCTGTGGGTTATCAGCCGAACTTGCAGCAAGAAATGGGCGCGTTGCAAGAGCGTATTACCAGCACGAAAAAAGGCTCAATTACTTCAGTGCAGGCAGTGTACGTGCCGGCCGACGACCTAACCGACCCGGCGCCAGCGACGACATTCGCCCACCTGGATGCGACGATTGTGATGAACCGCGCATTGACGGAAATTGGTATTTACCCGGCAGTAGACGTGCTTGATTCTAGCTCAAATTCGCTTGACCCAGAGATTGTTGGCGACGAGCATTATGCTGTGGCGCGTGAAGTGCAGCGCGTGTTGCAACAATACAAAGAGCTGCAGGATATTATTGCTATTCTCGGTATGGAAGAGCTGTCGGACGACCAAAAACAGACTGTGGCGCGTGCCCGTCGTTTGCAGCGCTTCTTAGCACAGCCATTCCATGTCGCCGAGCAGTTTACTGGTAATCCGGGCAGCTACTTCAAGCTTGAGGACACGATTCGCGACGCTAAAGATATCTTGTCTGGCAAATATGACGACAAGCCAGAGAACTGGTTCTACATGTCGCCTGTACCGTTAAGCGAGAAAAAGGACTAGCCAATGCAGTTTCAGCTGGTGACATTGGCTGGCGTCAAGCTTGACGAAGCAGTTTACGAAGTGATTTTGCCGACTACCGAAGGCGTGATTTCGGTTTTTCCGAGCCACGAGGCGCTCGTAACAGTGGCGGTGCCGGGCGTGGTAACAGTGCGCCGCCGCAAAGAAGATAGCGATGATGAGCTGGAATATTTTGCGATTTCGGGCGGCGTAGTTGAGATCAATCAGGAGCGCGTGCGCATTCTGGTTGACGAAGCAGAACACGGCGACGACATTATTGAAGCGGAAAGCCAAGCGGCGCTAGAGCGTGCGCTGAAGCTGCAAGAAGAATCAAACGACCAGGTTGAGCTCGAAAAAGCCCACCAGCTGGTTGATCGTCATGCGGTACGGTTGAAGGTTGCCGAGCTGCATCGGCGCCGACGCCGGCGTTAGTAGCCAAGGATTTTTTCGCTTTCTCGTAAGCCTCTTTTAGTAATGCGCGCATCCCTTCGGGCGTTATAATAGCTTTGATGACGACTCGCAAGAACCGAACCGTGCCGCTGTTCGGCAATATACAAATATTCTCGGATGCAAAGAGATTTTTATTTGACGACTTACCGTCGTTTGGCGGTGCGGTGTTTCGTGGCGCAGCGGGGCTTGAGCGAGCGAGAACATGGCTTGCACTGCTGGGTGATCCGCAGGAATCGTTCCCGATTATTCACATCGCTGGTACGAGCGGCAAAGGCTCGACGAGTTATTTCATTGCCAATCTTTTGAAAGCGCATGGCAAAACGAACGGATTGCATGTTTCGCCGCATGTCTTTGACGTTCGCGAACGCGCGCAGATAAATATGGAGCTGCCAAGCGAAGCCGAGTTTACCAAAGCTACCGCCGACCTCATTCCTTATGTGCGGTCAATGCAATATACGCCATATGGTCGCCCGACATATTTTGAAGTAACGAATGCGCTAGCACTGAGGTTATTTGAAGCTCATCATGTTGACTATGGCGTGATTGAGACGGGATTGGGCGGTCGTTATGATTCTACAAACACGGTGCGTCGGTCAGACAAATTAGCGGTTATTACGCGTCTCGGGCTTGATCATACTGAGATTTTAGGCAATGCGCTTGAAGAAATCGCTTGGCAAAAGGCTGGTATCATCCCCTACGGTGGCACGGTTGTTGCATTGAGACCGGAACAAGATTCAGTGCGGGCAGTGCTTGAAGAAGTTGCACGCGGGCACCAGTCGCAAATCATTTGGAGTGAGCCATTGAAGCATGTATCGTTACAATCTCGAACAGAGACGGGTGTTGAATTCTCGTATCACGGCGAACTGATGGAGACGCAGATGCCGGGCGATTACCAGATGGAAAATGCAGCGGTCGCGCTGGACGCGGTGCGATTTTTGGCGGCACGCGACGGCTGGGATTTTTCGTTTGACATGGCGCGCCAAGCGCTCTTAGAAGCGGAGTTGCCAGGTCGTGCAAATGTGTGGCATCTTGATGGGCGCGATGTGATGGTGGATAGCGCGCATAATCCGCAGAAGATCGCAGCATTTTTAAGTGAACTTGCGTATCGTCCAGAATGGCGCCGTCCGTCGGTCATTTTTGCAGCAAAGCGCGGCAAAGACTGGATGGGGTCGCTTGAGACAATCGGTTATTTGGCAGATAGGGTGTATATTACACAGTTCTTCCGCGACATGGCATCACCTCATTTACAGAATTATAGCGTGAAGCCGGAAGAGTTTGCGGCGGTTATTAACGCATGCAACATGAAGAATGTCAGACAATTTGGTACCCCGATCGACGCGTTCAACGCTGCGCTCCAGCATGATCGTCCTATTGTTGTTGTCGGGTCAATGTATATGCTTGGTGAGCTGCATGAGCAGCTGTGCGCAGCGGGGCGGTTGGGTGAAATATGCTAGCACACAGAAACCGCCATAAAAACTAATACTTAACCGCAAAACCGCCAACAACATACCTGTAGTTGGCGGTTTAGTTAGTTATAGTTAATCAACGTTTTGTTAATTGGCTAGTTAGTACTTAGCCAATTGATCAATTGGTTAGTTAATTAGCTATTTGTCCAATTGCTTGCTTAGCTGATTAATAGCTAGTTATCTTACTTAGCCTGATTAAGTTTATCGATCGCTTTCTTCAGGATGGCTGCCAATGGTGTCAACTCTAGCTTCTAGGTCTCCATAATCAGGTCGGCATACTGTTACGTTAACAGGAGTGTCCTTCTTGATAGGTGTATCGTAATGCTGCGATTGCATCAGTTGAGTATCATACCGAATGGCAGTTCTATACCCTACACCATCTTTTTCTTCAAAGCCCCTTGAAAGCTCTCTGGCCGTTTCACTATGTTCACCATATGTAGTCTGCTCTGAAACACAAGCAAGTTCTTTTGGAACATTATCGGCATTGCTTTCGTGAGACCAGCCGTTAAAGCTGAGAACTGCTCCTGCTGCTACCAATCCTACAACAATCTTAGTGAGCGGATGATGCTTTGATGCCTCGCGCTGATTATAGTTGTTATCTGAATATTTCCTCTCTAAATTACTCATGGTTTTCGTGTGTAACACGGGATGGATATTTTGCCAAGTATATGTCTGCGTTGCGTAATGTCGGTACGATCAACCAGTATGGAAGCGGGCGCAAACCACGATACATTAATAGGATGGGTCTTTGCTGTACCTAATTAATTTAACCTATTAGAGCCAACTCGCTTTCGTCCTTTTGGACTCATCAGCATAGGCGCACACCTATGGAGCGAATATGACAAGCAGATCAGAGAGAAATGCGGGAAAACAAACCCGGCAAAGTCTAAGACTATGGGCCATATTCGCCCCCCCGACAACGTGGTTAGGCTTGCGCCACCACGTGATCAAGATAGTAGTCCAACGCCTCCTCAGGCGTTGGAGTGACCAAGAGCTGATCCCCCTTCCACGATGGCTGGTGGTTGGAGATCACCTCCAGCCACCAAAAAGTGACAGCCTCTACCACACCAAAATACGTATTCACTTTGCTAATGTGCATGCACATAGTGATATTATTGTGGAAATTAAACTGAAGGTGCCTTTTAAGGCCTCCTACCTCCCTTCTCGTCTCGCGCGAAGAGGGGGGGTAAGTCCCCTAAGGACGCAGCAAACCGCGTCCTGAGAAAAGAAGCGGGCGTTGACGTTGCTGGTGGCCATGAGGCCACCTCCTTTCTTCTTCTGAAGTGCTTGTCAATGAACGCTTTTGGAAAGTTCTTCGTAATGCAGGATGCATTGAACTCTCAACAAAAGCTGATATATATACCATACTTGCCGTCTAAAGTCAATAGTCATGCGGAAAAAAGCAAACACTATGAACCTAGAATCTATACAGGTCGTTGCTATGCTTGGTCGGCGGTTGTTTTGAAGTTTTTAAGAGCTTTATCCGCCGCGTCAACGAGTTCGCGCACCGTTGCTTCATACGCCTCGTAAATGCGAAATCCTGCGGCGTATGGGTGGCCGCCGCCGCCAAAGTAGCCGGCGATTTGCTCGCCAACGGGGGTGTTGCAGCGCAATTTGCCAGTGAGTTTGCCGTCCGGGTAGGTTTTGATCGCGCACGCAACTTCGACGCCTTCTACGAGCCGCATTTCGTCGAGAACGAGCATGCTCGGATTGTACTGGTCGCTGTACGCTTGGATTTCTTCCCACGGAATATGCACGAGCGCTAGTTTTCCATCCAGTAGATATTCGATCCGCTCAATCAGCCGCCCCTTATACGCCAAAATTTCCGGCGACTTTTTCATAAAATCGCGGCGGCGCTCTTCAATTGCCGCGTTGCTTGCGCCGAGTCGCGTCAGCTCGCCTGCGACCGTAAATGAATCGGCGTGCGTACTCTGCGTGGTCAGTCCCAGGCTATCGCTCATAATAGCGATCAGTAAATCCTCGGCAGCTTGCGGGTTGATTGCCCAACCGGCGTCCTGTGCCAAATTGTAGATTAGCTCGCCTGTTGCGACAACGTCTTGGCTGATCATCGTGTGGTCAAAACTGAGCGTGCTGCCAGTCGTATGATGATCAAGTACGAGCACAGGGTGCGTCTCTAAAAAATGCCGCGCGCCTGGAGTCTCAAGCACTTTGCTGAGCAAAATATCGGCGCTCGTATCGACGATGATCGCTGCATCGGCTTTTGCATCAAACTCTGCGCAGATACGATCCCAACCGCGAATATAGCGCAGGTACTTTGGGATAGCGACCGGACAATACAAACTAACACTTTTACCAATATCGCTGAGAATCTCCTCAAGCGCTAACGCTGAACCAACACTATCTCCATCAGGGTTTTCCGCTTGAATGATGACGATATTTGTTGCGTTGTCGATTATTTTTTTTGCTTCAGTGAGCATTATTACTTGTCTCCGTTTGGTGTGTGCGCTTCAAAAATATAAAAACCTTAACTTTATCTAGAGCGCCTCTTCATTATATCATTGAGCGCGTCACTATTCGTCACGCATATCTTTCATCGGATTGCGGCGCGTGTTGCGCACAAGCGGTAATATGCTACCGATGAGCGCTGCCGCAACGATACTTACGGCAGCGAGCGCAATAATAAGCGGATCAAATGTGAACAGCTGAAATGTTGTATTCAAATCGCGCGGCATGATGATGTAGCGTGCTGCGGTCGAAAAGCCAGCTGAATAGAGTACATCAATGACGCCTGCGCCGATCAATCCAGCGGCAATTGCAAATAGCGCAATTAGCCCGGCGAGCAGTAACGTGTACATGACGTAAATTTGCGCAATGTCTAGGCGCGTTGCGCCAAGCGCGCGAAATATGGCAGATTCTTTGCGGCTGTCGGCAACTGTACGCGAAATCGTTAACATTAAAATAAACGCTGCTACGCCGATAACGCCAAGTAGGCTATACCACAATATCGGTGTAAGCTGTTGCTGCAATTCTTCAATAACAAGCGAGTTACTTCCGAATGGTCGTGTAAAATTTGATACGCCGTCTACGCATAGATCCTTGTCTTTCGGCTGGACATTACACATGGTAGCGTGATAAAATGCGCGGGCATGTTCAGCATCTATGAATTCGTAAATAGTCGTATCTGATAGTCCACCCGAAAGCTCTTGACGCTCCGTGGTGAGAATATTCGGTAAATATGTTTTTGCAGCGCCTGCCTCAAATGTCTGTTTCGGTATAATCCAGCGCGATGGCATGTTAGCGTTGAGTGCGCCAGCCAGCTTGCTCTTTAGGTCGTCGCCGTACGCCGTATCTGGCAGTAGTCCAACAACACGGTAGGTTAATTTCGCTTGTTGTGGTGTTATGTTTTCTGTTGAAAATTGCTGGTTGAATTTCTGCAACTTTTCGTCAGCCATCTTTTCACTAGCACTGCGATTATCTTTTTTCACGATAGCGCCGTCGCAACTATCTGCCGCCGGCAAGGCATATTCAATGCTTGGCTTAACGTCGAACTCGTTTTTAGGTTTGTTGGCAGCTGTGCGTTGCTGGTCAAGTGCTTGCTGGATTAAATGAGACGACGCATTATTACGATAGCACACCTGAATTGTTATGTTACCCGCCTCGTTTCTCAGCTCCCGAATACGTTCAATATGCTGCTGCGGCTGCGCGGTCGTTGGTAGAGGCTTTTTGCCGAGCAGCACCGCCGCGTCATTGTAGCTGATAAAGACGGGAATTTCATTGCTAGCTGCATGTGTGCGATGCGGCAAGAAATAATAATTGAGCAGTGATTCATCAAGAATTTCTTGATAGCCCGCCGCACTTACAAACTCGTTTAGCTGTTCCGGCACAGCTTCTTTGTTACGCTGGAAATCCTCGCGCCCGCCAATCATTACATCAAGCGATCCGTTGCGCCCGCCGACATTCTGTATACGGTATGTCACGCTTGAGCCAAATCGCTTGGCGGCTGCATCAATGCGCTCTGGTTTGAGCGGATTCTTCTCGTCGGTGTATTGCCTCAAAAACGTTTTTACCGCCCAACTATTGCGATTGAGCGAACCTGAATCGTCCTGATTTATTTTCATAATCGGCTCTTCTTCAGATTTTTCGTCGTATTCGACACCGAGCGCTTTCGCTGCCGCTTTTTTATCGGCGATATGCTGTTTATGTAATGCTAGTATGCGGTCTTTAGCATCTTGCGGCGTGTTATAAAACAGCTCGGATTGATCTTTATTGTGATTGCTATACGCTAATAGATATCGCGTCGACATCGTATTGCGGCCGAACCGTTCAATACTCGCCATGCTGGCGCGTAGCACCGTCAAACCAAACACTACAATGCCAAATAGCAGCCCGGCTACGATAATTGTTGCCGCGAGCCGAATCTTGCGCGTGCGCAGTTTTGTCAGCGCAAGTTTGCTGGCATCAAGCGTCCGCAACATCTAGAGCACCCTCCCGTCGTGCAGCGTAATCTCGCGGTCGGTCTGCCGAGCAATCTCGTAGTCGTGCGTAACAATCAAAATTGTTGTGCCAAGCTGGCGGCGGATTTGCTCGAAAATGTCAATGACACGCTGCGAATTAACACTATCGAGATTACCCGTCGGTTCGTCGGCAAGCAGGACTTTCGGCTGATTTAGTAATGCCCGCGCAATGGCGGCACGCTGCATCTGCCCGCCAGACAATTCCTTCGGCAGATGCTTCATGCGCTCTGCAACATTAACCATCCTAGCGAGTTCAACGGCGCGTTGTCTACGCTCGCGTGGATTAGTGCGCGCAAACATGCCGGGGATTTCTAGGTTGGTCGCTAGATTCAAAAATGGCTGCAAATAAAATGACTGAAATACGAATCCAATTGTTCGCCCGCGGAATTGTGATAATTTTCGGTCTGATAATGCGCTAAGCGCTTGTCCGTTGACGGTAATGAGCCCACTGGTCGGTTTGTCGAGTCCGCCGATTAGCTGTAACAACGTTGATTTCCCTGAGCCACTTGCGCCAGTGAGCGCTACAAATTCCCGCTGGCGTACACTCAAGCTGACACCGCGCAGTACCTCAATTTTTTGCCGTCCGACTTTGTATGTTTTTACGACATCTTTGGCTGAGATAATTTCACTGCCGAGCGGTACAGCAGTTTTTTCCCGCGCGTCACTATTGCGCGTCGTGTATTGTCGAATTGCTGTAACCGCTCGCTCCGGATCATCATTAAAATACCGCAAAAACGCAGCAATCACCCTCCCCTTTTCGTCGTCCATGGAATTATTGTAGCAATTAGAGCACGTAAATACCAGCAGACCTCACGTTACTTGGTCGCGCTGCAATGAGTATAACTGAGAGCAAGTTTGATTAGTATTTTAAGAAATCTATTACTTCTGCAACTGTTTCATTCTCTGGACTGAATATTTTGATTTTAGCGTTGGACTCTTCAGAAACTCTTCGGGCTATTTCGGTTGATATTTTTTGCATATTATGGATCTCATCTATCGTTTGAGCCGGGCGAGTTCTTTTCACATCCCCTTGTCTTTGGTGTAAAATTATTTCAGGGTCTTTTTCGACAACTATAATTTTATCGTGTGGAATTTTTATAAGCCTATCTTGGTTTGAAAAGAGCTCAGGATATAACCCATAAACCATATGGCAGTTTAGCGCTGTTCCTTCCTGATTCGATATTTTCTCGCCGATTTTCCGAAAAACTACGCTGATGCTCTCTTCTCTGGTTTTTTCTCGGTACCTTTTAAACGCTGAGGCGATGAACCTCCCGGCGTTTATTTCCTCAAACAGCAATTCATTTGAGTCTCTAATCTGCTCAAGTGTAAAGTCTTTGCCGACGCCAGAGATCCCTGAAATAATGAATCTCTCACTGATTTTCATATTTATCCTGCAAAATCAATGTAAACCAATCGCCGACCTCGCCCCAATTGATGCGATTATTGAGATTTTGTATGTTTTCAAGCTCGTAGCCAATGACACTTCCGCCTACATCTTCTTTAAAATCTCCAACTTTTTCAAGATTGGCAAAAACTCTCAATTGGTAGTGCTTTTCGCCATCAGGCGCAACGTTAATTTGATAACCTATTGGTTCAAAATCTAGGACACGCATATTTAACTCTTCTAAAAGCTCGCGCCGTAACGTCTCTTCGTAACTCTCGCCAGGCTCGGTTCCGCCGCCTGGAAGGTTAAATGATACAAAACCTTTTTTATTATATTTCACAATGGGAACTTGGTCGTTAATCTTCCCTACCGCGTAAATCTGCCCCCAGTTTTTTCTCGGAACTCTTTTGCTGATTAAGCTCCTAAAAACTACCGAGTAGTAAACGCCCTTGTAGGCAAAACCTGAATTCTTAAGCGATATACTTTTAGTTTCATTATCATTCTTTAGGATTGACTCAATCGTATCTTGATTTTTTGCGAGAATAATCCGCTTTGGCTTGGTGTTTAACTTTATATAATTAAGCTCATTATTGTTTGATAAATTCTTGCGCAGAAGTTCCACGAAGTCTTTGTTGTTGCCTCTGCCCTCTGCGCGCTTCAATATCTCGGGCGCCATGCTTTTCTCAGGGTAAATAACAGAGTACAAAATTCCTAAATTATCTAGGATTTGCATAATTTCAGGCGAAAGTGCAATAAAGATAATCGCCTTTTTACCATAGCTTTTACCGATTGCACGCAAATAATTTTGCGGAAAATGAGGATTTTTATCTCTCCCTGGCGTCGATTTTAGCCCTTCAATGTCTTTGCGGTTTTTATAGAGATAGCGGAAGTTTGAAGTTTCTAAATCTTGCGAAAGATGCGGATATTTTTTTGAAAAATTAGTTTTTCCCAAACAGGCAAACGCAGCGAATATCTTGCTTTTTTCTTCCAAGAAATGACATTTCTGGTTCATTTTTCGAAGAATCGCAAATTGCTGAAAGTCTAAATCGAAAAATTTTTCGAAAAAGTTGTCTTGATTCGTTAATTCCATGATAGTACTATGCCACTTATTGAGAAAAATTTTCGTTGTTTTCGCTAGCTCTTTTTTGCGATTTAGATTATTCTCTGTGATTGATTTGTGGCGGAAATGATAGACAAATGTTTGGTTTGATATTTTCAGGGAATGACCACGACGCAAAACCTCCCACGATAAATCTACATCGTCGCAACCATATGTCTTGTAAATTGGATCGGCAATGAATCCTATCTCCTCAATAACGTTATTTCGTACCAAAAGACAGTGGCTTGGTAAAAAATTTGGAATCTCTGTAAAAACTCGCGAAGTGTTTGCTTGGCAAAATTTCTTCATATTTCCATCAATGTCATCTTCAAAGAAGGTCAAAAGCTCGTTCTGAGGAGACAAATCTTTGTTTAATTCTTCAAAAACTTTGCGCGAATTTCGTATCCCGTCAAAATAATTTGAATATTGCGAAACCCCTATTGGAGCCACTGCGCCAATTTTCGGCGCCTCCATTTCTGTTAAAAGTGCTTCAAGCCATCCTTTAGAGAAATACAAATCATTATTGATTAGACACGTAAACTCAACATCCTCTTCTCGCGAAATTTGCCAGCCTTGGTTAAAGGCGCGACCCGGCCCGAGATTTTTTTGATTAAAAATTTTGTTTATTTTAATACAACTTCCTTGTGATTTAACATTTTTAAGAAAATCAATCGTTTCTTTTCTCGACGCATTGTCAACAACCGTCAAGATAAAAGGCACTTCGGTGCTTCCAAAGAGCCTGTTGAGAGTTATCTCGGTGTATTCAAGTGCATTCCAGGTTGGCATTACTATGTTAACTTTTGGTTTCATCATCTTCTCCTAGATTTATAGTTATCACGTCAAACCCTTTAAGTTTTGGTACATTTTCGTTATGCTTCGAAAATGCGTAGAGCGTTGGACCGAGCGAGCTTACAGAGGCAAAGTTATAATTATTGCGTAGAATTTTGAGTGCGTTCTTGGTGGTCTTACTCTGAATCGCTTCTTCACATGGTTTAGTTCCTATTGCAGTGATTTTCCGTAGACATTGAATGAACCTCTCGAAGTCGCTTTCTTGAATTGCGGGTAGCAAATTCATAAAAGTTTCATAAATAATTTCGAGCGAGTTTTTCTTTCTATCCGGAAAGATATTATCCCAGAATTCATCCTCGAGCTTGTTACTCAATGATTCGTCTAATTCAGGGATTGCAATAATCGCGAACCAATTTGGCGCGCGTAACTTTTCAATACTTTTTTCAAAAAACTCGCCATATTCATAAAACTCAGGATGAAGAGGCTCTCCGGTTTTGTCTATTTTATAGCCTTTTTCTAAAATCCAGCCGGGATTAAAGATTAGCTGCGACCCAAGCGCGGAAACTCTGCCAACATTATATTTCAGCAGATAATCAACATCGAAATGTATCTCAAATAAGTTATGTAGGCAGTATAAAACACCGCCTAGCACCTGTGTTGTTAATCCTAGGCCTATATGGTTTCGGAAATATTTTGGTGCGTCAATTTTAATTTCAAAATTAGAGTCAATCATTTGATTTTTCTGAAATTTAGCACATATCTCCTCAAGCTTCTCTAAAAGATTTTGATTTTTCTGAGATATTTTAATAGTTCGTTTACTGCTTTTAGCTACGGCTATTCTTACAGGGCTGCTTTTCAAGCTAAAGCCCATGCTGCCGGATTTCATATTGCCATTCTTAAGAGATAAATCAAGCGAAAACATATGAATACGCGGATAAACGGTTATTGCAACTTTCTTCATGTCTTATAGATTAATACAAAGGCATAGGCAACCGCAAGGATTTTTTCTGTTTATCGTTATGGTAGACTTTTCGTCATTTCTACTTTTACTCCATTAAGTGCGTAAATGCTAGCAATTTCGTATAATACACCTGTGAACTACAAAAAATACCTTGCGCTTCAAACCAGGCTTGAATGGTTCTATGATTTTCACCCAGGTTTCTTTGATGATATTCCGGCAAGTCAAAAAGAGTTGCTGCAGCGAACATTTTTGTACGACACGTCAGACGATAAATATCCTAAGTCAATCAGAGAATTTTATAACGACACGATCGCAGAACGTCCACAATTGCAGCATGATATGCGTATAGCAGTTGATGCATTATACCGAGCAGCTGGCGCAGGTAAGCTGACCGATTATATTGGTGATTAGAATTTATCCAGTGCGCAATATGCTAAGCTGCTATCTAGGCGAAGTTGCTTGACAAAATAAATATTTTGGTGTAGAATAAAACTAGTATTATTACTACACACCCATTGACCGCTCGCTTTTAGTAAAACTGCAATCCACTAGCTATAGAACCCGCCGCCCCTCAAGCGCATGACTGAGGGTGATTTGGTCGGCATATTCTAGGTCTACGCCCACGGGAATGCCGCGCGCTAGGCGCGATATTTTGACGTTGAGGTGCGCTTCTTGAATGTGGCGCTGAATAAATAACGCCGTTGACTCACCTTCAACGCTCGCGTTTGTTGCAATAATAATCTCTTCGGCGGCATCGTCGCGGATGCGCTTTAGCAACTCTGGAATGTGCAGCTGCTCCGGCCCGATGCCATCTATCGGCGAGATTGTACCGCCAAGTACATGGTACGTTCCCTTGAACTGTCCGGTACGCTCTAACGCAACGATATCAAGCGGTTCCTCAACCACCGCAATCGTGCGCTTGTCGCGCGTAGTATCGCTATAGAGCGGCGAGATATCTTCGTCGGCGTTGATAAGCGCGAACGTAACGGGACACGTTTTAACGTCGCTATGCAATGCTGTCAGGGCGCGCGCCATGGATTGGGCGGTGCGCTCGTCGGCACGCAACAAAAAATACGCATACCTCTCAGCAGTGCGCGGACCGACGCCCGGCAGCCGCCCGAGCTCATCAATTGCGCGTTCCAGCGCGTTTGGCAGCAGTTGCGCCATTGTGCTTATAATCCCAGATTGCCCAAGCCACCCATCAGCGGTTTCATCTTTTCGGCGGCAATTTCCTGAGCCTTTGCCATGCCATCGCGAATAGCAATCTCAATCCAGTGCTCTAGCTGATGGATATCATCCAAATCAACGTACGCCGGATCAATTTTAATTGATTTAATTTTTAACTCGCCAGTGATTTGCACGATCACTGCGCCATCACCTGCCTCAACCTCAACAATTTCTTTTGCGAGCGCCTTCTGCGCCTTGCGTAAATCATTCAAC
>JABCOJ020000041.1 GCA_013333675.2 Candidatus Saccharimonadota bacterium
AACTCGCCAGTGATTTGCACGATCACTGCGCCATCACCTGCCTCAACCTCAACAATTTCTTTTGCGAGCGCCTTCTGCGCCTTGCGTAAATCATTCAACATCTTCATTTGGTTCAACGCCATGTGGTCAGTCCCTCCATATAACAACTAATCGGTAATGGTGATATTATACCGCATTATTGCGGTATTTTGTAGACATACAACCGGTCGCTCTGCTCGGCGCGCCCATTCGTGATAATCTGCTCAAGCTGCCATGATTCTGGCGCGGCGGACATAGCGCGGCGGGCGTCTCGCGTGAGTACGATGGTGCCGGGCGATTGGTCAGCTTGATCGCGCAGCGTGATTTTAGGCGAGCGCTCTGCTACGATATGGTAAAATTCGCGCTCCCGCTCGGTCGCGACGAGCGCCATTTGGTCGTGTTTGCTGGCGTAAGCGTGCACGAGGTTTAAGTCGCTCGAATAATGCGCGAGCACGCTTGGCGCGTAGCGGTAGCCGTCCATATAGTGCGTGACATTTGTGGCAATGATACCGATTACTAGCACGGCAAGCGGCAATAGCCCTGCCAGCCGTGCGTACGGATTGCGCGGAAATAGCCGGTACCAGTAGCGTATTAAGAAGTCAAATCCAGTCGCGACAAGAATTGTCATGACGAAGAAAAGAGCGCTTATATGCGCCGGCGTAAGCAGAATAAGCGGCACGAGCAAGACGCTCAAAATAATTGTCACGTAACTGCGCGCCGTATAATGCGTCGTGATGAGGCGGTATAACCCAATGAGTGCTACGAGGGCAAGCGTTAATGAATACGCCGGCCGCAGTAGCGCGCCCGAACTGTGCGCGCTAAATCCAGCTAGATCGAGAACCGCTTGCGGCGCCGTAGCGCGGATATGGGCAAACGATATGCCGCTGGGCAGCCCGGCAAGCTCAAGCGCGGTCGACGGCTGAATGACAATCGCGTAGACGAGCGGCGCCATGCTCGCTAGCCCCAGTATTGCCGCCATCAGCAACTTTGTCTTGCCAAGCCGCTTCATGATGTAGCGAATGTGCGGATGCAGTACCGAGGTAATAAGCAGCGACACGACAACATAAATTCCAAGCGGCACATACAATGCTACCGCCATTAGAACGCCGCCTGCGATCTTCCAAAACGTATGAAAATATTTACCGCGGGTCACGCGTAATCCTGCTACGAGTAGCCAGACGGCGATTGCGTTAAATGTAATCGCCGGTGTGCCATCTTGCGCCATAAACAAAAATTGCGTTGTTGTAGCGAGCGCCATCGTCGTGATCATCGCAACGTTGCGCTTCAGCCACGATTGCGTGAGCACAAGTACGCCAAGAATAGTAAATGTTGCCAATACGAGGGACGGCAGTTTAATGGCAAATGTCGTCGCGCCGAACGCATAAATACTTAGCCGTTGCAGTAAATGATACGGGAAATTAACGATCATCGCTGGGTCAAGCGAGTTTTTTGAGAGCGAGCTGCTTGTCGCTACCGATTTGATTTCTTCAGGGCGCAGTTCGCCTGGCGTTTGTAGTGCACCGCCCCATACGATCACGCCGATAATCACTGCAATTACCAACAACCCCAGTCCAAAGCGCCAACGATAAAGAACGTAATCTGTGACGTGCGATTTCATACTTCTTGATTATACCAGATATTTACTCGTGACGGCGGTCAAGCGACATGAAACGCAAGCGTTCCGGATGGAAGTATAATTGCACTTTACCTGTCGGACCATTACGGTGCTTGGCGATAATCAAATCAGTGATATTTTGCACTTCAGGATTATCCGGCTCATAGTAGCCGGGACGGTAAATAAACGATACGAGGTCGGCATCCTGTTCAATACTTCCCGATTCGCGCAGATCGGCAAGCTGCGGAATCGGCGGCGTGCGGCTTTCGACCGAGCGACTCAGCTGGCTGAGGGCGATGAGCGGCACATTGAGTTCGCGCGCTATAAGTTTAAGCCCCCGCGAAATTTCGCTCACCTCCTGCACGCGATTGCCATTGTGATTGTTTGCTGCTTGCATGAGCTGGAGGTAGTCCACAACAATTAGTCCGAGTGGCTGGTCATGCATAGCGCGGCGAGCTTTGGTGCGCATCTCCAACACACTGAGTCCTGGCGTATCATCAATGAAGATTGGCGCTTCTGCCATTTCCCCCATCGCTTCACTGATTTTACTGAAATCGTCGTCGCTCAAATTACCGGTGCGGATATTCCAGCTGTCAACACCAGAGGCATCAGCAAGCATGCGGTCGATCAGCTGCTCTTTACTCATCTCTAGACTGAAAAAGAGAACGGGCAATTTCGCGATTGTTGCAATATTATAGGCGAGGTTTGTCACGAGCGTCGTTTTACCCATCGCTGGACGTGCTGCGAGAATAATCAAATCGCTGCGCTGTAATCCAGCTGTCATATTGTCAAGGTCTTGATAGCCGGTGCGAATGCCGCGCAATTGTCCTTTGTTACGGTGCAATTCTTCAATGCGGCTGAAGCTTTCGTCGAGGATACTTTCAATACTCACCAAGTCTTGTTTAAGTGACTGGTCGGATACGTTAAACAATTCCGCTTCGGCTTTTTCGAGCAGCTCGGCAGTAGATGTTTCCTCGTTAAATCCCATTTCGCCAATATCAGCACTTGCTTTAATGAGACGGCGGCGAACAGCTTTTTGTGCAACAATGTCGGCATAACTGCTAGCATGCGCGGCGGTTGGTACATAATTCGTTAGCTCGGTGAGATAGCTGCTGCCGCCGACGAGCTCTAGCTTATCTTTCTTTTTTAGCTCATCAGTTAGCGTCAGTAAATCCACCGGCTTGTGGCATTCGTACAGGCGCATCATAGCGGCGAAGACGGTTTGATGGCGCTGGTCGTAAAAATCCGCTGGCTTGACGATTTCCGACGCGTCAGCGAGTACGTCGTCGTCAATGAGAATCGCACCGAGCAAGCTCATCTCGGCATCAATATTTTGCGGCGGAATCTTAGCGTCAACTTGTTTCGCGGGCATTATAAACTCACTTCCTCTCCACCGCCCATCATAGCAATAATCGCAGCAGTTTGGCTATCTTCTGGCGGTTTCGGCGCAGCAAGTACGGTGATTTCGATGTCGGACAGGTCGATCATTTGCAACGATTCGGCGAGTGCTGGTAACGCTTTATCGATTTGAGTTTTGGCGAATTTTTTACCAGCGTAGATAGTAAGAGTCGCACCGTCGTAGCAATACTTGCATTTAGCAAGAATACTGTGCGCGCCTGCAGCAGATTCTTTAAGCGGCGCGAGGAAATCGTCCCAAGCAAAGGATTTTTCTTCCTTATTTTTCTTATTGTGCGCCGGCGCTGCGGTTGATGCAGACGATACAGCATTGCTCTTGTCATCTTTTATTGATACTGAGGGCTTTTGTATAGAGGTTACACCTGAGTTTGTTGCCGCACTCGTATGTGCCCGCGGAGACGCGGCAGGTGTTTCTGGCGATTTTTTGGATACCTGCGGCGCTTCGTGTAACGCAGGCTCTTTTGCCTGCGCCGGAGAATTGGCTGGCTTTACCGCGCTATTTCCACTAAGTACAGCAGCCGTAGCAACTGGCTGCGCTGCTATATTCGCCTGCGATGTTAGCGCAACCAATAACGATGTATACGGCCACGGGCTGCGTGTTACTTTCGCGAGCGGGTCAAGTAACATTAAACGTTCCGGGTGTGTGATCGCATGGCATCGAATATATCGTGCGATTTGCTCGGTAACAATTGGTGCCGGTACGCCACTATGCTCCATAGTATCAAGCTGTTGTACAATTGCCGCTATGTCACCTGTCTTTGCTGCCGTAAGCAGCATATCAATATCGTGCGCGCTTGCGAGCCCGAGCGACTCTTCTATTAGCTGCGCGGTAATCGCGCCATCTGCGACATGCTGTAATTGATCGAGCAGACTGATGCTGTCGCGAAAACTCCCCTGCCCCTGCTCAGCAATAAGCCGCAAAGCATCATCGTCAATCGCAATGCGCTCGGCTTCGGCAATTGCGCGCAGATGCGCCACCACGTCTGCTTCGCCGATTAGCCGAAAATTAAATCGCTGCACGCGGCTCAAAATCGTTGCCGGCAGTTTATCGGCATCGGTGGTTGCGAGAATAAAAACGACGTGCTCCGGCGGCTCTTCAAGCGTTTTGAGAAGCGCGTTGAACGCCGACTTGCTGAGCATATGCACCTCATCAATGATGTACACTTTTTTCGGGGCGCTGACTGGTGCAATCTGTACTTTATCGCGTAAATCGCGAATATCCTCAACGGAGTTGTTGCTTGCTGCATCAATTTCGATAATATCCAGGTGCGTCGATTCGTCGGTGTACGGTAAATTGTTAATTTCGTGCGCCAAGATACGCGCAATCGACGTCTTACCGACACCGCGCGGTCCAGTCAGCAGATACGCATGTGCTACTGCGCCGCGCTTTAGCGCGCGCTCCAACAGCCGCGTAATGTGCGCCTGCCCAACAATCTCGCTCAATTTTTTCGAGCGGTATTTACGGTATAGTGCTTGGCTCATATAGTTGTATTATACAATACCTCTACTCGCACAGTACATTAAACCAACCCAAAACACCTCTAGCAAAATTAGTTCTAGCTATATAGTAAACAACTGATCAAAGAAGAGATGTCTCTGTATGTCTAGTTTAGCAAGATATGCCGAGCAAAGCTCGGTATAAACAGCTAATGTCTTATACGCTATTAACAAAACATAGACAGCCTTAGGCTACCTCCACTGACGTTGGAGTAGTAGTGATAGAACGATAGTACTATCACTATCATCGTTATCACTCTTACCATTACTCTTCCTTACAAATATCCAACCACTATCACCTTTGCTTTTACCCTTATATTCCTTACTCTTACCTACAAATATTCAATAGTCTTTTGGCTATTCTTTTAGCTATTCTCTCAACCTAAAAATACCGTATATCGATATCCGGTATTTCTTGTTTATTTTACCCCTGTTATCTTTTATTCTTTTTTCTCTTCTTTTATATATAAATATATAGAGGAGAATTATGGTAAGAATTATAGTAAGAATTATGAGGAAGAATTATATGGAATTATGGAACTATGAAACTATGGGAGTTATAGAACTATAGAACTATAGAACTATAGAGGATATCATTAAAGAGCTATGGAGAGTTAGGAGTATAGGAGTATAGGAGTTGTTAAAGAACTGCTAAGGGAGTAGAGAGGTAGAGAGAGGTAGAGAGAATTAAGTAAAGAGAGTTTAGGAAGATTAGTATAAATAATAATGGAAGTAAGTAAACAGGTAGGCAGACGAAGTAAATTAAGTAATATTAAGTAAATTAAATTAAGTTAAGTTAAGTTTTAAGGTAAATTAAGTTAGTTAGTGGATAGACGAATAGATGGATGGATGATAGATAGACGAATGGATGAGCAAACAGATGAGTAAACAGATAGATAAGCAAATAGGTAAGCAGACGAATAATAAACGTTTAGTACTTAAGAAAGGGCAGATAGATAGGCTTTGTCAAGAAAAGTGTGTAAGTAAATTCTCAAAGAACAATTAATATGAGATATATTTTTTTCGATTCGCTGTTTGAACAGATCATTGGCTAGAAGTTGATTCAAGACCGGCGGCCAGTTTAACTGACGTCCTTTAGACTACTCTTTTTATCCAATTCGACTATCCGCAAATAAAGGAGCTTGAGGGAGTGTGCGGGTATAGGTTTGGGAATTGTTGGTTGTTTTGGTTTGGGTTAGGATACCGTATTCGTCCGTACCTCGCAAGGATACATGCTTGCCACGAATCAATCATGGTGTTAGTATACATCATATGAAAAATCTAGAATCTCAACCATCAGACAATAATTCCAATTCCGAAATGGGGGGGTAAATCACCGTCCCAGCCTCCTTTGGACGCAACAAGTAGCTTATATGGATGAGCCAGAGAGAGATCAGTTTTTGCTCAAGGAAGCAAAGCATGACCTTCAAGGAGTTTTTGACGAACTAGACATTGAGCGTTCTCCTTTCGATCTCCAGCGTGAGCTGACCCGTAAATATGGGGCAACTTATGGCGCCAGAGCGGTAAGAATGGCGTTCTATGATTTTTGGGGTAACCACCCGTCAGTTGTCGAACGCAGAAACGCCCGTAGAAACCGTAGAAAGTGAGAGTTAGTCACACATGAGGAGATTACTCCTATCACCCGTGTGAAATATAATGGGCGGGTCGTGTTCTTAGAGACGGATTCAGGCGACTTGAGGGATCCTTTCTAAACGAAGTCTACGACTCCAGACATCTTAAAATGTCGATCTTGATAAGAGTGTACTGCTTACTTTACGTTCGAGATTATGTAGCAGGTTGGCGCTATAGGCGTTATGGTACTTATATAAATTGTCTTAATCTACAAGCCTTGCGCCGTATCGCCTGTCCGTGATTAAATAAAATCATGACAAAGATAGATACACTAAAGTACTGCAAAAGTAAAATACATAGTTTATTTAAGGATACGGGCGTAGAGAAGATTCGCATCATCCCCGCATACGACAGGACAAAAACTATCTCCGATGCCGAAAAGACCGATAAACTCTTCAACTACAAACGTCCGACGGCGGAAATTATTGATGGTGTTGGTTACTTGTACGTCTTTCCCGGCAAAGACTACGTACGCCATTACAAGAAAATCTATGAGACATGCGGTTATAAAGTCACGGCAAAAACGCCAACTCAAGCGCAAACGACCAGAGCTATTAAAAACGTGCTTCCGGACGACATGCCGACATGTGACGTAGTATTACTGGGGTACGTTGAGGGGCTCGCTCCCGGTGGCCAAGAATGGCGCGGCAATGACGATATAAAATGGAAAACGGAAACAATCAACGGGCAAGAAGTTGCGTTTATCGGTGTGGCATTTAGTTATTGGGGAAATATTATTTATTCTGTCGTTGAAGTACTATCAAAATATTGTTCGACTATCATTTATGCCGGTAAGCTCGGTTCGCTTACGCCATCAGACGCTCCAAATGCGACGATTGCTACTGGCGACTCTTCGTACGTTGACGGTTCGTTGGTAACATGGAACAATCTTTTCAAAAACTCTCCGTTGGCGGTTGAAGGTGCACACTACACGCTTCCGTCCGTATTAGATGAAACCGCTGAATGGTACAGCGAAGTAAAAGATACGTATCGGTTTGTCGATCCTGAGATCGGCTGGGCGGCAAAGGCAGCGAAAGACTTTAGTCTATCGTTTAGCTACCTTCATCTAGTGACTGATAATTTATCCGGGTTGTTTAGCGAAAATCCAACGACTGAACGCGAGACTGCCGTACTTAAAAAACGCTTGCAATATGTAGGTATTATACGTGCAATTTTATACCATCGAATCGGTGCCGAGCAGACGGTATCGCTCTTTTCCGAGGTGCTCAAAGCGCAGCAAGCCCGCGTCGACAAGGGCTATATGGAGCCGCTTGAACGCAACTGGAAAGCCTGCTTAGCGTTTGCTTACCATACGCAGGAAGAGGCATGGGAAGTTGTCCGGGAATTACCGCGGCGCCAATGGAAAGAGCAGAAAGTGAACCCCGAGGCGCTATTGTCCGAGATCGTTGATACGCAGATTCAATTGCTCACGACTCTAGCGTACGCCGGTTTTGATGAGCAGGATTTGATTGACGGTGTTATTACAAAGTTGAACGCACATCACCCAGACTGGAAGCCGTAGAATTTTGTTGCCGAAAGATATGCTCCACCCATCGTAAGCTCGCTAGCTCTCGTGCTCTTTCAAAAATATGAACATACTCTTGCGACGTTGCGTTTTGAACTTTATTAATAGCTTGTGCGATATCTTTACACCAGACAATTGAGCAGCCGTGCAGCTCTTCTTCGTCGATCCAGGTGCTCTTACCAATTTCACCGTCTATCTTAGCGGTAAAATAGTGCTGGCTGCAATCCTCGTTGTACCTTGCTAGGTGAGACTCCACGACTCCTATATATCTAATACTCCTTATTGTTGCCCCGACCTCTTCTGTAATTTCTCGGCGTAATGCCTGTTCAAGCGTCTCGCCCGGCTCGACACATCCGCCAGGCAATTTATAATGATCGTACGCCGTTTCATATACCAGCGCAACTTCATTGTCGTCATCAAATAAAATCGCCCGCGCACCCGTGCGTACTGATTTCTCACGAGAAGTTTGTACTGTGGGTAGCCCTACATCATCATCTGTTATCGCCGCTATACTTTGAATAGAAATCATATTATCCTTTGTCCTTCTTATCCTCAGATGTATCACGCTAAATATTGTAAAGCCTCTACTTCAAAGATCAGAGGCTTTACAATCTTTATAACAACTGGCAAAGTAACAAGTTTAGTAAACTTTTAGCAGCACCTCTCCGCCAAGTTTCGCCTTAGCAGCTTCAGTGCCAGTCATCACGCCTTTGCTGGTACTGACAAGCACGATGCCGCGGCCTTGCTTAACCTTTGGGATATCGCTTGCAGCAGTATAAACACGACGACCAGGTTTGGAAACACGTGTAATTTCCGTGATCGGACAGTTCTCACCATCTTTTGCAAGTTTTACGACGAGCGTACCGCGCGGCTTGCCGTCCTCAACTTTTACACCAGCCAAGTAGTGGTTCTTCACCAACTGCTCAGCAACAACTTTTTTCAGTTTACTGATCGGTACGCGAATCTCCGTTTTGCCGACTAGCGCAGCGTTACGAATGCGGGTCAGGAGATCCGCGATCGGGTCAGTTGATTGTAGTGACATATCTTCGTTCTCCTTTCCTTACCAACTACTCTTTGTGACACCAGGAATGTTGCCTTTGCTTGCTTCTTCGCGGAATCGGATGCGGTTCATACCGAATCGGCGCATGTAGCCGCGCGGACGACCATCAAGCATATCGCGATTTTTGCGGCGCGACGGACTTGAGTTGCGCGGTAATTTCTGCAAAGCGTCGAGATCGCCTTCCGCCTTTAGCGTAGCACGCTTTTCGCTAAATTTCTCAATCAGAGCCAGGCGTTTTTTATCGCGTGCGATCATTGATTTCTTCGCCATTATTTCGCCTCCTTTTCAAATGGTACGCCAAACTTTTCGAGTAGAGCGCGGCTTGCTTCTTTGCTACCGTTCTTGATAGCAAAAGTAACTTGCATGCCGTGTACAAGCTGCGTTTCCTCAAACGTTAATTCCGGGAAGATACTTTGGTCAGTGATGCCAAGGTTGTAGTTGCCTCCCTTGTCAAATTTACTACCGATGCCGTGAAAATCGCGTACGCGCGGCAAGCTTACGTTCACTAAGCGGTCAAGGAACTCGTACATGCGAGCACCGCGCAATGTGACCATTACGCCAATTGGCGCGCCCATGCCTTTGCGAATTTTGAATGTTGCGATTGATTTTTTCGCAAGTCGTTCGACCGGCGCTTGTCCTGTTACGCGCGTCAATGTGTTCTTGACGGCGGCAAGCATACGCTTATCGTCTTTACTTTTGCCTGTTCCCACACTCACAACAATTTTCTCGAGCCGCGGAACTTGATTCACGTTGTCGAGCTTCAGTTCGGTCTGCAGTTCCTTCGTGTACGTATCATTATACAAGGCTTTCAGACGAGGAGTGTAAACGGCGGTTTGTTTCGCTTCTGCCATTAGTTAATCTCCTTATTCTTTAATTGGCGCGCCACGCGCGTCTTAGCGCCGTCGTTCACGACGTAGCCGACGCGGCTAGTTTTGCCAGATTTCTCATCAACAACCAGCGCAAGCTTGGATAGATTCACTGGCTTATGGATATCCTTCTTGCCGCCACGCGGATTCAATTGATTCGGTTTAACATGGCGATGTCCTAGACCGACACCTTCAACGAGCGCCGTACCGTCCTTCGGGTTGACAGCGAGCACCTTGCCAGTCGTGCCTTTGTGTGCGCCAGAAATGATCTTGACCGTGTCGTCTTTACGAATACGCTGAGCCATTATAGTACCTCCGGTGCTAAACTGATAATTTTGCCGTAGCCCATGTCGCGTAGTTCGCGCGGCACAGGGCCAAATACGCGCGTCGCTTTTGGCGTTTTGTCGTCGTTAATGATAACCGCAGCATTGTCATCGAAACAGATCGTGCTGCCATCTTTGCGACGGATTTGATCGCGCGTGCGTACGACGACCGCTTTCACGACAGATTTCCTCTTGACGTTGCCAGTCGGGCTGGCGTCTTTCACGCTCGCGACGATAATGTCGCCGACACGTGCGTAACGGCGGCGCGTTCCGCCCAAAACCTTAATGCACAAAATTGATTTCGCTCCGCTGTTATCAGCGACGTGCAGGCGAGTTTCTTGCTGGATCATTCTTTACCCTCCTCGTCATCGTGGTCGTGATCAACCTTGTCGCTAACTTCAGCGTTTACTTCTTCTTTCAATTCAACGCTTCCGACTGAGCGCTTCTCAATACGATCAAGTGTGAAGCTCTTACGCTTCGAGATGGGGCGAGTTTCAATAATCCGCACCGTGTCGCCCTTGTGGGCGTCGTTATTCTCGTCGTGTGCCGCATATTTACGAGTCACAGTATACTGCTTCTTGTAAATCGGATGCGTCTCGCGCGAGATAACGGCGACGGTGATGGTTTTGTCGGCGACGTCGGACGTCACAACCCCAGTCAATGTCTTCGCCATTACTGTTCCTCCTTTAATTCTGCGGCATGAATCGCGGTATGTAAGCGCGCGATTTCTTTGCGAATTTGTCCAAGTACGCGCGGGTTGACTAATTCGCCAGCTTTATGCGAGCGGCGAGAATCGTTTAAATCCTGCTGCTTAGTTGCGAGCTCAGCACGCAGCTCATCAATCGTTTTCACGACATCGGCTTTTTTAGCAGTTTTTTTCGTATCTGCCATGCTACACCTCCTCCCGCTTTACGAATCGGACACGGACAGGTAATTTGTGGCCGGCGAGGCGCATCGCTTCGCGGGCTACATCTTCGCTAACGCCCTTCATCTCAAACATAACTGTGCCGGTTTTTACCTTGGCAACGTAATATTCCGGGTTACCCTTGCCGCCGCCCATTTTTAGCCCAAGAGCCTTTTTAGTAACTGGCGTATGCGGGAAAATACGAATCCAAATCTTACCGCCGCGCTTGACGTGGCGCGTCATCGCCTGGCGAGCGGCCTCAATCTGCCGGCTGGTGATGCGCTCGTTATCAAGACTCTGCAGACCGTAGTCGCCAAATGCGACATAGTTGCCGCGCGTTGCGTTACCACGATTTTTACCAATTCGGACTTTACGATGAGCAACTTTTTTCGGTAATAACATTACTTCGTGCTCCTTTCACCCTTGTAAATCCAAACTTTGATACCAATGATTCCTGTACCGTTTGGACCAAGCGCGCGCGCAGCGTAAAAATCAACATCGGCGCGTAGCGTGTGCAACGGCACTGAACCTTCAATAAATTTCTCGCGGCGGCTCATCTCGGCGCCGTTCAAGCGACCGGCCACCTCAACGCGGATACCCTTCGCACCAGCATTACGGCTGCCTTGAATTGCCATCTTAACTGCGCGGCGGAAATTCGCACGGCGTTCTAACTGATGCGCGATATTTTCAGCAACGAGCTTGGCGTTCAATTCCGGACGGCGAACTTCTTCAACATTGATACGAACCGGCAGGCTCACGACCTTTTCAATTACCTTTTTCAGCTCGTTAATGCCCGCACCGCCGCGGCCTATTACCACACCGGCTTTCGCTGTATGAATTGTGACTGTAACGAGATTAGCGCTGCGCTCAATTTCGACGTTCGCAATTGTCGGGCGCGATGCAAAACGCTTCTCAATTAGGTCGCGGATTTTACCGTCCTCCGCCAGCCAAACCGCAAAGTCTTTCTTACTGGCGAACCAGCGCGAATTCCAGTTTTTGCTGGTTTGAAGGCGGAAGCTGATCGGGTTAACTTTCTGACCCATTATTTCTTCTCCTCTTTTGCTGCTTTTGATTCAGCTTTCTTTGCTGGTTTTTTAATAACTTTCTCAACGCCTGAGACCTCAACGAGAATGTGGCTTGATTTTTTAGCGAACGGCAATGCGCGACCGCGGCTTGCCGGCTTGTAGCGGCGCAAACGCGGACCAGCAGTAACGCTGAGCGTGCTAATCGTTAAACTCTTGGCGTCTAAATTATGATTGTTCGTCGCGTTAGCAGCAGCCGATTGGATCGCTTTCTTCACCGCAAGTGCAGCACGTTTCGGCGTGTGATCCAAAATCACCACTGCGTCGGCAACGGTACGACCGCGTACGAGCGCAGCCACGAGACTGACTTTGCGCGGCGTTTGGTCAACACCGCGAATTTCAGCGCGAACAGTATAAACTTCTGCTTCAGCCATGGCTACTTCTCCTTGCCCCCGTGCTTACGGAACTTGCGTGTCGGCGAGAATTCGCCAAGCTTGTGACCGACCATGTTTTCGCTAATCAGCACTGGCACATGCACGCGCCCATTGTGTACTGCAAAAGTAAAACCAACCATTTCAGGCGTAATTGTACTGCTGCGCGCCCATGTTTTAATAACGGTGCGATCGCCAATCTTCAGCGCCTTCACTTTCCTGGCAAGCTTCCAGTCGACGAATGGACCTTTTTTGAGTGATCGACTCATAGATTACCTCTTCCTCTTAGCTTCGTGACGACTGCGGACAATCATCTTGTTAGTTGATTTACGGCGGCGAGTCTTGAATCCAATCGCCGGTTTACCCCATGGCGTTTTCGGAATGCGACCCGGACCAGTCTTACCTTCACCGCCACCCATCGGGTGATCGGCTGGGTTCATTGCCTTACCATGCACGCTTGGACGCCAACCCATACGGCGGCGGCGACCAGCGCTGCCCAACTTGACATTCTGGTGCTGTACGTTACCAACGACGCCAAGCGACGCCTCGCATTCCAAGCGGAAGCGCCGAACTTCACCCGATGGCATGCGTACCATCGCATAGTTTCCTTCTTTCGCCATAAGCTGTGCTTTTGTACCAGCTGAACGAACCATCTGTGCGCCTTTGCCTGGGTTAATTTCGATCGCGTAGATCTGTGAACCTACCGGAATATTTACAATTGGTAAGCGGTTACTTGCTTCAACTGGTGCTTCGGCGCCAGTTTTAACTACTGCGCCTTTTGTCATCTGCGTGTCGGCAAGAATGTAGTGGTACAAACCGTGCTGATCTTTCACGCGAGCAATGCGCGCACTGCGACCTGGATCGTATTCAATTTCCTCAACTGTTAGCACCATGCCAGCTGGCATGCGGTGATTTACTAAACGGTAGTGCCGCTTCACGCCGCCACCGCGGTGGCGCACCGTAATCTTACCAGTATTGTTACGTCCCGCACGCTGCTTGCCGGCTTTCACCAGGCTTTTCAGCGGCTTGCGGGTTGTGATGTCGCTCAGATCCTGCGAAGTCATGCCGCGACGAGCCGGAGTGGTTGGGTTGTATGCTTTGATCGCCATTACTTCTCCTCCTTGACTTCTTCTTGTTCAAATACTTTGATTTTGCCTTCGCTGAGTGTAACGTAGGCTTTTTTGCTGTCCTGGCGCGAGGTTGTGCCCGGGTAGCGGTTTTTGCCGCGGCTGTAGCGTATTGACTTACCGTTCTGGACAAGCGTCGTTACTTTTGCGACTTTTGTACCGTCGAATTGCGATTCGACGGCTGCTTTGATTTCGTTTTTGTTCGCGCTCATCGGCACATCAAATACGTAGGTATTCTGGCTAGTAACCAAGCGATACGCTTTTTCGCTCACGCGCGGAGTGACGAGTACTAACTTCATTTACTTGCCCTCCTTCGGATTCAGCCATGCATCGACTACTTTCACAGCAGCTGGCGTCATGATAATTTGATCGGCGTTTAGCACATAATATACGCTGAGATACTGCGCGCGAACCAAGAGGGCACTCTGTAGATTATTCGTCGCGCGTATCAATTCCGGCGTTTTCTCGTCAACGACGAGCAGAACGCGGCGGTCGCGTTTGAATTTCTTGTCAGCGATGAACTTTGCGATTTCGGCGGTCTTGCCGGTTGTTTTAATATCGCTGACGGTGATTTTTTTCGCTTCATTCGCCAGCGTCAACGCTTGGCGTATTGCCACGCGCTTGCTAGTTTTCGATAGCTTTAGCTTGTAGTTTTCGTTACCGCGCGGCCCGAAAACGATGCCGCCGTGGCGCCAAATCGGGTTGCGCGTGCTACCAAATCGGGCGCGCCCGGTACCTTTTTGCTTCCACGGTTTTTTACCACCACCACGTACTTCACCGCGCGTTTTAGTGGTCGCACTTGCCTGGCGGCTGTTCGCAAGGAACGCGTCATACGCGAGCTTCAATAGCTCGTGGTTCGGCACATCAACCCCGAACACTTCCTTCGGCAAGGCTGCTTTTGCTGGCTTGGTTGATTCAGCCATTACTTAGCACCTCCTAGTTTAATTTTAATTAAGCCCTTTTTCGGGCCTGGCACCGCGCCTTTGACGCCAATCAAATTGTCGTCTGCCGAGATATATGCGACCTTTAGGTTTCTTACCGTTACCTGCTCTGCGCCCATATGACCCGGCATGCGCTTGCCCTTAAAAATTTTCTGTGGGTACATACTGCCGATTGAACCGACTTTGCGCGTGTTACCCTTACCACCGTGCGTTTTACGATGGCGTTTGAAGTTGTGGCGCTTGATTGTTCCAGCAAAACCTTTGCCTTTGCTGATACCGGTCGCGTCCACTATGTCGCCGAGCTCAAACTCCGCAACCTTCCACGTATCGCCGACTTTTACCTCGCCCAGGTCGTCGACACGAAATTCCCGAATCTCTTTCGGGGTTACACTAGCTGGCTTTACGTGACCAGCCACGGCCTTGCTCAGGTTCTTACCCTCACCATAGGCAACCTGGACTGCGTTATAGCCGTCGCGTTCGACAGACTTGACCTGAGTCACAGTCACAGGTCCGGCTTGAATCAGTGTCACTGGAGTCGTAACGCCGTCCTCACCGATGATTTGGGTCATACCAATCTTGGTACCGAGAAGTGCTTTCATTGCCCTCTTGCTCCCATTTAAAAGCCTCGGCGGCTGGCAGTATCCGGAAAGGACTTACCAATTCGCGCGAGTCAAGTTATTATTACGTAATAAATTACATTTACTAGCGTAGCATGTTATAGGGGGTTAAGTCAAGAGGTTTTCTCTACAAGCAGCGCGCTAAAAAGCAAGCTAAATGACGATTCCTGCCGGCAAAAAATAACTCACAATTGCGATAATCAGCAGCGTTGCGTACCAAATCTTGCGGTTCATCGGCGATGTTTCCAGCCAATGCACGAGCAGCACGCCTACCGCCAACCCGACCGGCAGCGCATTGACCACTACCGCGCCCGCGCTGGCTGGCGTACGGAACTTCAGCCACAACGTTCCCAGTATCGCCACAACGACCAGTTTCAACAGATAAAAGCCGTCTGGTTCTTGCAATTTTTCGTTGCCGCGGCGGCTAAATATACGATTACGTGCGTAGGTACGCTGTTTGTGTTTGCGTGACATATCATCAGTATAGCATATGCAGCATAGTCATTGATTGATTTGCCGCCGGCTCAGGCAAAAATTATCGTAAATATATCATGGAGTGCATATTATACCTACAAAAATAGCCCCGCGTTTGACGAGGCTATTTTGAGATAGAACACTTGACCTACATGCGGATCTCTGCGTCGACACCAGCCGGCAACGACAAATTCTGCAAGTTGTCAATGGTCTTTGGGCTAGCGTTTGAGATGTCAATTAGACGCTTATGCACGCGCATCTCAAATGCTTCACCGCCCGTCTTATATACGTGCGGGCTCTTTACCACCGTGTAGGTGCTGCGGCGCGTCGGCAACGGCACAGGACCGGCAACAGTCGCACCGGTGCGGATCGCCGTATCGACGATTTGCTTCGCCGACTGGTCGATAAGTTTGTGGTCGTATGCCTTGAGGCGGATGCGGATCTTCAGACCCTGGTTGTTGGCGTCTGCCATAATTACTCCTTTGCTCCCGCGTAACCTCGGCTCGAATCGGTTTTGTTAGCGTCTGACCGAGTTATCGCAGAGCGATTTATGATTTACTGGTCAATCATACCACAAAATATATCGCTGCGCAATCAGCTAAAAATATCAGCTTCAATCCTCTTATGGTCTGAAAGTCCTTTGTGATTGTAGTGACGCACGTCCGATGTTATAACGCCACGCGTCAGTACACGGTCAAGCTGAAGCACAGGCATGTTTTGCGGCATCGTCCCGCGATGCTCATGGTCAGCATCGCAAAATCCAAATGCTTCTAGTTGCGTAATTGCTGCACTGTCTGCCATTTCATTTAATCGTGTCAGCATATCATTTTCCAGGTGGATTAATCGGGCAACCGCCTTAAACAGCGATGATTGCATACTGCGGGCTAGCCGCGATTTTCTGTACAGTTCATTCATGTCGCCGATAAGTACAGTCGGGCTGTTGTTGCCTGATAAATTAATCAAGTCGTTAACTTGACGGAGACGCATTTTTGAGGATTGATCACTCAGATATACGCCAATGGCTGAAATGCTTTTATTGCCCAAGCGGCAATCAAACTTAAATCCAGGTCGATGCCCCAATAAAACTGGATTTGCTCTAATTGATTTTCCTCGTTTTACCAACGCTACTAAAGCATAGTTTGCGTAGTTATCGTCCGGACGGGTGCCATCGTCGTACACTGTTGCATAAAAATTATAGCCGACTTCATAAAATTCCTGAGGCGACACTAGTAGCCTGCGCTCCTCGCCTAAGTACCGGGAAAATTCAGAATCTTCATGCCATGCATCAGGCAATAGTATAATATCGCAATCAGCATCCACCACCGCTTCGGTGATTTTCCGGGCACGCTGCGGATCACTTAGTCCACCTTTTATATTCCATGACGAAAGCGTTAGTTTGTCTTTTTGATTACACATTATTAAATAATATGCCACAAGACAGCAATTGCGTCAACCAAAATACCCCGCTTACACAAGCGGGGTATTGTTGCAAAAGCAGCGATCAGCTACTTGATGATGTTGGTAACGACACCAGCACCGACGGTGCGGCCGCCTTCGCGGATCGCGAAGTCTTGACCTTTGTCCATCGCAATCGGTGCGAGCAGTTTGACCTTGAATGTCACCTGGTCGCCA
>JABCOJ020000042.1 GCA_013333675.2 Candidatus Saccharimonadota bacterium
CGGGGCAAGTATCAAGCTAGCAGCGCTTGATGGTACGCCCGGCAGGACTCGAACCTGCGACCCTTTGGTTCGAAGCCAAATACTCTAATCCACTGAGCTACGGGCGCATACAGCTGTAGTATAGCATGAAACGCGCTATAATATAAATCATGAACATTCAGCATAAGACATCTCTTAGCGCACTAACGACGATGGGTCTCGGCGGTGATGCGGCACAACTCGTTGAAGTGTACTCGCCAGACGACGTACGTCAGGCGGTTGCTTACGCGCGCCAACACGCGCTGCCGTGGTATGTGCTCGGCGGCGGCAGTAATACGCTTGCGCGCGATGACGGATTTGACGGACTCGTTATACTAAACAAAATTCCCGGTATTAACGTTATTGATCAAACGAAGCAGTATACGACGTTTACGGTGGGGGCGGGTGAGCTATGGGATGCGTTTGTTGCGCAAACGGTCGATAGGAATTTATCTGGTATAGAGTGTCTGTCGGCAATTCCAGGTACAGTTGGTGCCGCGCCGGTGCAAAATATTGGCGCATACGGGCAAGAAGTTGCCTCGGTTATTACTTACGTTGACGCGTATGATACAAAAAACGACACGTTTACGCGGCTGCAAAACGCGGAGTGCGAATTCTCATACCGCCATAGTATTTTTCGCGGGCGCGAGCAAGGACGCTATATTATCACGGCAGTAACTATGCGGCTTTGTGTTGCACTGCCGCAGCCGCCATTCTATAAGGCGATTGAAACGTATCTGCGCGAGCACAGTATTGCTAATCCGTCCGTACGACAGCTCCGTGATGCTGTTATTGCGATTCGCGCGAATAAATTACCCGACCCGCGCACTACGCCGAACACAGGGTCGTTCTTCAAAAATGCTATTGTCTCGCGCGAGGTTTACGAGCGCATCGTTGCTGATTATCCTAATGCGCCGCATTACGATCTGCCAGACGGCAATGTGAAGATTCCAACCGGTTGGCTGATTGAGCAGTCGGGGCTGAAGGGTGCGCTGTATCGCGGTATGCGCGTCTATGATAAGAACGCGCTTGTGCTTGTTAACGAATCGGCGAAAAGCTACGACGATCTCGCGGCGGCACGGCAGTATATCACCAATACGGTGCAAGCAAAATTCGGCATTACCATTCAGCAAGAGCCGCTTGAAATCTCATAACTGAAAAGACCATTTTGATTTTGCCATAAGCGCTATATAATAGTATTATGCACGGGCAATCGCGGGGATTTAGTTTGATAGAGATAATTACGATCGTGACGGTTATTGGTATTCTGGCAGCGATTGTTGTCGTGTCAGCGACGGGCATTGCTAGGATTTCGAGAGACAATCAGCGTCAGCTCAATGTGAATGCTATTGCCGAGCGGCTTGAGCTGTACTATAAATTGCACACTTCTACTGCTGGGCGTAGTTATCCTGTTAAGCAGGATATGCAGACAAAAGCCCAAGAAGTTATTAACGACAATGAAGCGCTTATTGCACCGGGCAAAACAGGCAATAGTTTAGTTGCTACGGATACGACAGGCGAGCCGATGGTAAGCGTAAGTGAATATGTGTACCAAGTGTTTGACGCTGATGATAATATTTGCACGAGCGTTCCCTGCGTACGTTTCGTGTTGTACTATCGTACCGAATCAGATAACACCGTTCACAGAGTAGAGAGTTTGCATCAGCAATGAGATGTGCGCATGAAAAAGGTTTTACGATCGTTGAGGTGGCCATCACATTGCTTGTAGTGTCGGTGCTTGTTGTTGGCATCATACGTCTGCAGATGAGCGTGAGCCAACTATCTATTCAGCAGGTTCAGTATCGTATCGCGAGCGATATAGCATATAACAATTTACGTAGGTATGTTAATGAGAACCCGCCAACGTGGTTTGTGTGCGAAGTTGTTGGCGGTGCTGCAAAACCCAAAACGCTTATCAATGAAACTGCCGCAATAACAGGTTTGGCTGCGCCTGTTTCGCAAAAAGTTGTTGCCACCGCGCCGTATCTATGTGGTGGTGGCACGAGTGGTATTGGTATGCCGATCAGAGTTGAATCAACTGTTACATATGGTCCAGACCACAGAAAGGTAACACATGTCTCGTACGCGGCATTTTAATTACGGTTATACAATTGTTGAACTTGTTGTTTCAATCACGGTATTTAGCATTATTGTTGTGATATTTGGTGCTGCGCTTACGAATGCATACCACGAGGTGTTTATTAGCAAGGCTCGTTCGCAAACGACGACAGTGTTGCAGACCGCTATGGATATTATTGAAAGGGACGTGCGGTACAGTATTGAATTTAATGGCGCGACTAGCACGCCGTACAACGACCTCTACGGACGCGGCGGTACAATGGTTCCAAATTACACTTGGAATTACACTGGAACCGGTCCGAACGCGCGAACGTTGATTCTATCAAGCTATGCAAGCAGCCAGCGCAACGTGTCTTCGGCTCGCCGTCTTGTGCGCATTAATAAGCCAACCACATTTTATAATTGCAGCTTGGAATCAGAATATCTGCCAAAATTACAATATCGTACAGTGTATTTTGTCAAAGATGCTGTTTTGTACCGGCGTATTCTGGTTGATATGAGTTCGCCGCGCTGTCCGGGGCAAAATGTTGCCCAGAAACAATCGTGCCCTGCAAGCGTCTTTACTGCGAGCAAGCCCGCTATTTGCCAGGCGCGCGATGAAGCGATCGCAAAAAATGTTCAAGCATTTACGGTCCAATATCTTAAAGATGATGGTACACCGGTTGAGCATCAATATGCGGCTGGCGGTGAAGATTATTTAGTTGAGGCTAGCAGCGTTAGTATTTCGCTGACGGTAGCCGCGCCGCCAAGTAATAATACGCAATCTACAACACTATTAGTAACGAGGATTAATTAGTTATGAATAATAGCGCTAAAAAACAAACGTTTGGATTTTCGCTTGCTCTTACGATGCTTATGTCGGTTGTTGTATTAACTGTATTATTTGGCGTTTATCGTGTTGTTATTGCGCTCTATGTTAATACGCAAGAGAGTTATTACCTAAAACTTGCAGAAGAGGCGGGCGAGGCGGGTGCAGCATATGCAAATGCTTGTCTAGACATTAATAGGCATCTACAGAGTTGGTCGTCCTCACATCCTCTTACGCCAGACAGCGACTGTAAAGGAACAGCAGGCGTATACCCGGCAAATAAGGTTGTGTTTAACGACGGGCATGTGCGGACTACTTTTGTTGTTGGGCATTTGGACTACGGCTACAAGCACTCTGCTCAAATCTCTGCTATAGGTAAAACAGAACTGATCTCTGGAGGTGGTGTTTATCGTACCTACACAACAACTATTAAAAAGACGGTCACTTGGCCAATGGACGGTGTTCCGAAAAAAATAATGAGCGGCAATTATCGAACGTGTACCATTATATCAGATGATATCTGGTGTTGGGGGGCGAATCGTTATGGCCAGCTTGGAAATGGAAAGTCATTTGGCAGCGGCGATGTTGATACTCCTTTGCCGTATATAGATTCTCCTATTCCTGTGAGGGTGCGTAAAGATCCTGGAGTCCTTGCTGGCAAAAAGATTGATGATTTATTTACTGCGCAGTATCATTCGTGCGCGCTTGCCGAGGGAAAAGTGTATTGCTGGGGTTATAATCCTTTCGGAGGACTTGGTATCGGTCCGGTATCGTCTCCGGGTGTTCATTCAACGGCTCATTCAAATGTGCCGGTAGAAGTTAAGGGTGCGTTGCTCGGTAAGACCGTTACGGCTATCGGTGGTACTGGCAACACGTCGTGCGCTATTGCTGAGGGAAAAATATATTGCTGGGGGTTTAATCAGCGCGGTAGTGTTGGCGCAAACTCAAGCCAGATTATGTTTGATTCGCCAGTGCAAGTTGCAGCCGGTCTTCCCGGGGGGTTGCCAGTAGGCTATACCGCTACAGCCCTTTCGTCGTCGGGCAGCCGGTCTTATAATATGTGCGCAATTGCAGACGCAAAGGCCTATTGCTGGGGGCCAAACGATGCTGGGCAAACTGGCAAGGGGGTAACTAGTCCGTACGTTGCATATCCAACAGCCGTCGGAGGTCTTGATGGCATTAGCGTATTATCAATAACGCAAGATGGCTGGTCTCAATGGGGAGGAAACCCTCCAAACTATACGCATATTTGCGCATTGACGTCAGAGGGGCCTTATTGCTGGGGGAGTAATTATTATGGCCAGATTGGCGATGGTGTAGTTGGCGGACCGCTTGTTACGGTGCCAAAAAAAGTTAAATTGCCAGCAGGTGTCAGTAAAAGTGGTGTTAAGGATATTCAAGCTGGACTACAGCACACGTGTATGCTTACCATTGCGGGCAAGGTCTATTGTTGGGGTCGTAGTAATAAAGGACAGGTAGGTAGTGGTGTGTTCACGTCTGTTAATAATGGTATTGCCGACCCCACTTTGGTAGTTACGGGTAGTAACGGCATACCAGCAGGGGAGGTTGTTGAAAAACTTGGTGCCGGCGCTAACCGCGGCTGCGCGACCGTGTCAAATGGTAGAACGTATTGTTGGGGTAATAATTCAAATGGTCAAATAGGTGATAATACGCATGTGAATAGGGCGAACCCTACCGAATCTCTTTTCCTTCGTCCTGCAAAAAATCGCTACATATATTAAGTCCGAAACGTGTAGTAAAAATGCTTGCGCTTACCCTTTTGCTGTAGTATTATCAATATATAAATCAAACGTAATAAATAGGGGGCACTTAATCGTGACTACTACACAAATCAAAAATCGCGGTTTCACACTCGTTGAGCTTCTCATCGTGATCGTGATTATCGCTATTCTCACCGTTGTATCACTCGTTGCGTATAATGGTTTGCAAAATCAGGCAAAGACTTCGGCAGCTAAATCGGCAGCTGAAACTGTTGGCAAGAAAGCTGAGCTGTATAACACAGAGGAAGGTTCATACCCGAAGAAATTAGTCTATCTTACAGGCGGCAGCGATGGCGCTACTACTGTTACTGTGGATTCAGGCAAATCGTACTACTTAACGCCAACCAGTGTTGAAGTGGCCGCATCAGACACCGCTCTTAGTAGCGCACCAACCAAAGCTAATACAGTTTTTTATAAGCAATGCAATGGTGGAAAAGGTGCTCGAATCTTTTATCATGACTGGCAGGAATCCAGTAACCCAAAGTCTCGCGACATTGGTGACATCGGTGGTAGCTGTTAACACTCTTTAATAACTGTACACAGTAGAATAAAATACCTCGTTACTATACGGGGTATTTTATTTAGAGATATTATCGTCACACTGCTTGAAATTTTGCACTGACCGTCATCAGAAAAAGACGTTTTTATCACTATAGACACACTATACATCCGCATCGTCAAAACAATCCAACAACCATGCAATAACCACTCAAAGAGAGAGTGCCTACAGATGCAAACCCTAACCGCACTCCTACCGCAACGACTAGCTCATATCCTTCAACCGCAAACAAAACTCCCGCACCTCGCTCCGCAGTTTCGCAAGCGCTGTATCGTCGTCGCGCGCGTCTATCGCCTGCTTCATCCATTCGGCGATTTGCGGCATGTCGCCCGACGTGCAGCCGCGCGTGGTTAGCGCCGGCGTACCGAGGCGGATGCCGCTGGGGCGAAACATCGGCAGCGGGTCGTCTGGCACAGCGTTGGCGTTTAGTGTCAGTCCAATTTGGTCAAGTGCGCGCTCTGCTACCTTGCCGTCAATCCCGAAACTCTGGTGCACATCTGCTAGAATTAAATGATTGCTTGTACCTCCAGTCACCAGTACAAAGCCGCGTTTGCGTA